>JAFAXQ010000063.1 GCA_019240835.1 Ktedonobacteraceae bacterium | reverse complement strand
CACCGCCCATCTTCTGCAAACGTGGCGTGTCCACCTCTATCTCGACCAGTCGCAGGCCCTCGCTTACAGCTATCTGCTTCCTGTTCGTGTGATGGAGCGAAGTGATGTTCGCCTCACTGATCCTGCCTCCGCCCTTGCCCCCAACGCGCTCCTGCTGTGGGATGGTCGTCCCTGGACCGTCGTCAATCCTGGAGAAACCACCATCACCCTCCTGCCAGAAGTCGGGTTGCCCATGCAAGTCCCCTCATCTTTTTTTCTCCAGTTGCTCGATGCCGGAACCATCACTCTCCTGCGCGGCAACTCTGCCCTTGCGACTCATCCTGAAGTGGACTACCTCATGGCACAAGCCAGTCCGACTAATCTGCGCACCGCCAATGAGCGGTTTCGGCTGGTACAGGCATATCTCGAACATCGAACCGAGATCTATGCACAGACCTCGCTACGCACTCTGCGGCGATGGGTCAAAGCGTTCCAGCACGCGCAAGCAAGCTTCGGGTGTGGGTATGTTGGTTTACTGCCGCGCATCTCAGCACGCGGTAATCGCACGCCCAAAGCCCCGCAAGCGGCACGCGAGTTGATGGAGACATTCATTACCGAGCAGTTTGAGACGCCGCGACATGCGCCTGCCGCCTCGGTGTACCGGGCCTACGAGCAATCGTGCATCGCCCAGAAGCTCTCGCCACTTACCGCTCGTGCCTTCTACTACAGGATCAAGCAGCGGGCAGGGGCTACGCAAACGGAAAAACGCTCTGGCGCACGCGCAGCCTATCAGGAAACACCCTGGGTGTGGGAATTGGAGTACATGACGCCCCGGCATGGCGTGCGCCCATTTGAAGTGGCTCATATCGATCACACGCCCCTTGACATCGAATTACGCTGCTCGTCAACTGGCAAGCTGCTGGGCAAACCTTGGGCCACCTTCATGACCGATGCCTACTCGCGGAGACTCCTCGCTGTCTATTTGACCTTCGATGCTCCTTCTTACCGCTCAGTGATGATGGCGCTGCGCATCTGTGTACAACACTACGCCCGGTTTCCCCAAAACCTGATTTTTGATGGGGGAAAAGAGTTCAACAATCTCTACCTGGATACCCTGCTAGCACGCTTTCATTGCACCGGAAAGGCTCGCCCGTGGGCGAAGCCACGCTATGGGTCTGTCATTGAACGCTTGTTTGACACCGCCAACCAAGAGTTCATCTACAATCTGCTCGGAAACACGCAGGCAGCCAAGCAGAGACGCCAACTGACCAAAGCCGTCGACCCAAAAGAACTGGCCGTCTGGACGCTTGGGGACCTGTACACGTATCTGGTAGAGTGGGCCTATCAGGTCTACGATCAGAACGAGCACAGTGGCATAGGACAACCACCTCGCGATGCCTACTTGTGGGGCATGAAGCAAGGCGGTGAGCGCGAACATCGCCAGATTGCCTACGACGATACCTTTCTGCGTGATACGTGTCCCAGCACCAGCAAAGGGACGGCGAAGGTGCAGCCCGGCAGTGGCATCAAAGTGCAGCACTTCTACTACTGGAGCAATGACTTTCGCAACTCCGAGGTCGTCAAAACCAGCGTCCCCGTGCGCTATGATCCCTTTGACATCGGAGTGGTCTACGCCTATGTTCAGGGACACTGGATCGTTTGCCGATCTCCGTACTACAGCCTCCTGGAGGGACATACCGAGAAAGAACTGCAGGTGGCAACCGCAGAAATGCGTAAGCAGGCTAAGCACAACCAAGCACGGGCAGATGTGTCTGCCGCGCGGCTGGCCGCCTTCATCGCCTCCGTGCATGCACATGAAGACCTCGCGCAGCAGCGTTTGCGTGACCTGGAGGGCCAACAGGTGCTGGAAGTCATTGCACGCATGTCGCCAGTCTCCATGTTCACGGCCACCCTCTTACCCGATCCGACACGCGATTTTTCCCCACCGTCAGCCGAGCTTGCGGCGCAGTTGGCTCCTGTTGATCTCACGAAGCTTCCTGTGTTGGGAGATTACTGCTAATGGAACATGCAGAACTGCTTGGTCTTTCGCCTGAAGAGAAAAAAGCCTGGTTCAAGCAAGCCACCATCAGCCATCGCCTACTGGGAGACCATTCCAATCTGGGGGCAAACCGAACGCTTGCTATGAAAGTACCATCCTGCTTTCCTTCCTCAACTAATACCGATATACTCTGCTGAGAGATAATTTCAGCAGAGGAGGGGCATGAGCAGCACAGATCAGACAGTACGGGTGTATCAACTGCGCATCTGGATATGGAAGATAAGTCCCCAGATTTGGCGTCGCTTGTTCGTGCGCAGCGACAGCACCATTGCCCAGCTTCATGACACGCTTCAAATTGCTTTTGGCTGGACGGATGAGCACTTGCACCAGTTTCTCATTCGAGGGAAGCCGTACGGGATATGGAAACCTGGAGGAATCAGCTTCTGCGACAACCCGCATCGGGTGCAACTCCGCGATTTTCATTTCCGCTGTAAAGAACGTTGGATGTATGAATATGATTTGACCGATAGCTGGCAGCATGAGATTCGCCTGGAGCAGCTTCTTCCTCTTGATCCTACCAAGCGTTACCCCATCTGTGTAGCGGGGAAACGACGGGCCCCGCTTGAGGATTGCGGTGGCCCCTGGGCGTTCATGGCGTTGCGAGACGAGCATCCTCTCTTTGAAGTCACAACACAGTTTGCGCAGCTGCTGCTTGAGCACAGAGACGAGCTAGATGAGTATCAAGAGGAGCTTCGGCGCTTGGGCTACTGGATCGTCTGCGAGGACTTTGATCGGCAAGCTGTCAATCGTCGCTTGGCTGCATATGCCACGAGATGTCCATGAGAGAAGAAAGGGAGGCCCTGATGCGTATCCGAGTGCAGGTCATCATTGAATCGGATCAAGAGACCGCTCCTGCGTATGTTGAAGAGGTGGCCTGTTTTGAGCGCGGCCCGCTCTCGCCGGAGACGCTGGGTTTGCGACTCTGTGAAGCGAAACAGATGCTAGCTACTGTCCAGCAGATCATGACGGCGCACCAAGTCGAAGACTACGTGGAGCAGCAGCGCCAGTGTCTACACTGTCAGCAACCACTCACCTGCAAGGGCCACCATCAGATCGGCATGCGCACGCTCTTCGGCAAACTGACTATCGAGAGTCCGAGACTGTATACCTGCGCTTGCCGCTCTCTCAAGAAACAGAGTTGGAGTCCTGTCGCTGCACTGTTCTCCGAACGGAGCACACCGGAACTGCTCTGCCTGGAAGTCAGATGGGCCTCACTCATGTCGTATGGCTTGACTGTCGGACTCCTCTCGGACCTCTTGCCGATGGAGCATCAACTGAGCACCTCCACGGTCTCTCGTCACGTTCATCAAGTGGCCGAGCGTCTCGAAGAGGAACTGGGTAACGAACAACCTTCCTTTATCAAGGGGTGCCCTACCCAGTGGTACGCGCTGCCCGAACCAGATGCGCCTCTGACCGTTAGCCTTGATGGTGGCTATGTTCATGGGCGCTCGAAGGATCGCCGCAAAGATGGCTCGTTTGAAGTGATTGTCGGGAAAAGCACGACAGGAGAAGGAAACATGACCAGTTTTGGGCTGGTCTTCGGTTACGATACCAAGCCAAGGCGGCGACTCTTTGAGGTCTTGCAGTCTCAAGGAATGCAGATGAATCAGGCTGTCACCTTCCTCACGGATGGGGGAGACACCGTACGTGATTTAACCGACGGTCTCAACCCTCTTGCAGAACATATCTTGGACTGGTTCCATATTACCATGCGCTTGACGGTGCTGGGTCAGATGGCTAAAGGGGTTCCAGTTGAGCACAAGGGAGAAGAGTTTGAGCAAGAACTAGAGCGGGTCAAATGGTTTCTCTGGCACAGCAATGTGTATAAAGCGCTGCAAGTGTTGGAGTGGCTAGAACTGGACATCGATGCCGAAGCCAGCCCAGAAGCTAGGAAGCTCGCCAGAACTTTGCACGAGCTTGACCACTATATTCGTACCAATCAATCATCTATCCCAAACTATGGCGATCGCTACCGCAATGGTGAGCCGATCTCTTCGGCTCTTGCCGAATCCTCAGTCAATCAGATGATCAGCAAGCGCTTTGTGAAAAAGCAACAAATGCGGTGGACCAAGCGCGGTGCCCACCTACTGTTACAGGTACGGGCGCGGGTGCTCGATGACACCTTAACGACCACCTTCCAGCGCTGGTATCCGGGCTTGGGAGCACAGGATTTTTCACAAGAATCGGTCCTGGAAGCTAGTTGAGAAGCATTGTCAGATCTTGTCAGAGAGGGCAGTCAAAAATGAATTTCTCCGCTGATGTTCATCAATGGGATTACAATACGATTTACATGTTGGTGACTCAATGTGATGCTGAGCCTGGTTTTTATGATTTCAAAGAATTGCTTCACCCAACACGTGGTACTGAGCAAAGCAAGAAAGACCACAATGATAGTATCCGTAAAACTGTATGCTCTATGGCAAACGCCGACGGCGGGTACCTCATTTTTGGTGTAAAAGATGCGAAAAAGCACTCCAACCTCACAGTAGAGCAAAGAATTGTCGGGGTTCCTAAATCGAGTGAATATCTCAAGGAATTCGGGAATAAGATCGCAAGCATTCAGAGAAATGTCCCTTGTATCTATCCTGATAAGCTCATTACTATTCCTGGCAAGGACACAGATGGTATCTTTGTGGTCCGTATCCCTCTCAGCCCATTAAGGCCACACATGCTTGAAGGGACATTTTACATACGAATCAGCACGGGGAGCACCGAGAAAATGAACTGGCATGAGGTAAGAGACCAGATGCTTTACACTGAGGGGCGTCTGCAAAAAGTGAGGCTCTTGCGCCTAAAAATTGCTCAAATCAAAATGCTCAGGGAAATGCAGTTAGGAGGGGTAAGCTTGCATGACTGGGAAAGGGAACTTGCTCAGCGTTTGCAGTATGAAACGAGTGAGTTTGAAGCTTTTATTGCTGATATATGCGATCTTATCCCTTCTCAAACTCATCTTCTAGAAAATCTCCTAGATCTGTCAAGAACTGCCATCATCCTTAATACGCTGCGCAATGGTAATATTCAATTTACTGCCAATAACCGTGAAAATGCTCTGGCACAGGAAAGCAATTTGCTCGGCAGTCTCTGCGAAAAGTGTGAGAGACAACTAGAAGAAATGTTTGGCGCACTGACCATAGAGAAATCCTGAGTTTTTGCTGTCAGGCGTTACCGCTTGTGGGATAGCCAAAGGGATGCGTAGCTATTCCTCACAAGGAAGCATTGCGCTCTATCTTTTGGCACGGAATCCTGCTAGAATAACTATTATCTCAGGAATATCGCTGAAATCGGGGGGAAGTGAGCGCAAGAATTTTGTCATTGAGGAATGTTTCTTTATCATTATCACAGGAATACCAAAAACGGGATCGAACACATGGCCTCTGAAGAACAATCACTGCGATCTCTGGTCGCTTTATTTCTTGCTGATCTGGCTCATGCCAATCATTCGTCTCAAACCCTTCGCGCCTACGCAACTGATCTTGCACAGCTTTGTGTGTTTCATCAAGGGCCAGTGCGAACGATCACAGCAGAGGTATTGCGAGCTTTCTTTGGAAGGCATGCCACTCTTCTTCCGGCAACCAAGGCACGCAAGCAAGCAGCCGTCGCACGCTTTTTAGCCTGGACCGAGCAACAGGATCTGCTTGAAGCGAACCCGATGCGCAAGATTGAGCGAGTCAAACTCGATCCGCCACAGCCACGGGGTATGGAACGAGGCAAGATTGAGCGCATTCTCGAAGTTATTCCCGCTAAGTGCCTGCGCGACCGTCTCTTCTCCCGTCTGCTTTTGGAAACAGGTCTGCGGGTCAGTGAAGGTCTCTCCCTTTATGTAGAGGATCTCGACCTTTCGCTTGATAATGAGCATCTGACCGTCACCGGGAAGGGTGGCAAACGACGAACAATCCTACTCGACGATCCGCCTTTAGTGCACCAGCTCCGGGCGTATCTTAAACGGATGGGCTACAAACACGGGCCGCTGTTCCGAGCAGAGAAAAACGGGCGCGGGGGACCATTACGCTACCAGTCAATGCAGGAGCGCTGGGATCGCTACTGCTCGCAAGCGGGTATTGCCTGTACGCTCCACCAACTTCGGCATTCGCACGCGACCGAACTCATCAACGGTGGAGTAAGTTTGCCAACCATTCGGAAGCGGCTGGGACATAAGAATCTCCAAACCACACTCCGTTATGCCGAGCAATTGGATGAAACTGCTGATGCAGAGATACGAACCTAGCGGCGGCAGAAGCGCTGAAATTATCTCTCAGCAGAGTATATCGGTATTGGTTGAGGAAGGAAAGCAGGATGGTACTTTCATAGCAAGCGTTCGGTTTGCCCCCAGATTGGAATGGTCTCACTGATCACTCTCCTGCAAGTGTTGCGCCTGGAAATCTTTTTGTGTCCGAATGAGCATGAGAAGTCTCCTTGAAAAATCGAGGGGGCCGATTGATGACGTGGCCCCGGTTTCGTTCTAGCGAGCGACAATTATCAAATTTACACTCAAGAGCAGACATGTTCGGCGAAAAAGGGATGCCCACAGAGCGGGCATTGAAATCCCTGGAAACTGCTATAGGCCCGCATTGCCTCGCCGACGTAGTTGATCTGGTCGAATTGTGCCAGGATAGCATCCATGTTCCCGGATGGCTGGGCCAGAATGACATAGCTATCCCAGGTCGCGAGCCATCCCTTGCTTCCTTCAGGACCATATTCCCAGAGTGCCTTGTGCCCGACCCGACGCAGGGCGGTCTGATCCTCTTGAAGAGCATACTCATGATTATTGGCGTCTCTGAAAATGCGTATAGCCCCCATATGATCGGCTCCTTTCGCTTCGCGTTGTTTCTGTCCGCATGCGTCTGCTACCTGTGAAGGTTCATTCCCCATGCCCGTCCCTGGTGTAAGATGCAATCATAACGTCTTGGCGCTGGCCCATTAGCGTAACGATTGCTCAAGTTCTGAAACGTTGGTCCAACGTTTCGTCAATGTTCTTGGTTGCATCACAGGGAACACGCTCAGATCTCCACAAACGTCTAACGAAGAGCTTGCAGAAGTTTCTCAAACGATGCAAGCGTATTGTCGTATGGCTGCAAGCCAAGAGCCAGTATGGCATAATGGCATCGTCGGGCATTCATCAGCGCGCCGATCCGCGCTGGGTTCGTCTTCTGTTGCTTCTTGTTGCTCACAGGAAAAACCTTCCTTAATGGGGTCCCGACATTTTTCCCCCCCAAAATCCCCGCTAAGGATTTGGAGGGGTGATTCTGATTTGTTTTCTCCCCGCTAAGTGTTGCCCGGAGGACAATGGCTCACTTTACTCTTACCTCTCTGGGTTGACGACATATTTATAGAAAGTGGCTCGGCTCTTGAAGCCGGTGAGAGCCATAATCTCAGCGACGCTGTTTTGCCGAGCAGCGTACAGTTCTTTTGCGCGAGCGAGTTGCTCGGGGCGCAGTGTCTCGGTGGCTTTGCGCCGTCCTCCTGTGCGTCCACGGGCGCGTGCAGCGTCCAGTCCGGCCAGGGTACGCTCACGAATCACATCCCGCTCGAACTCGGCCAGGGCGGCCATCAGATGGAACATCAACTTGCCTGTGGGAGTAGATGTGTCGATATTTTCCTTGAGGCTCTTTAACTCGATTCCGCGCTGCTCCAGGGCCTGCACCGTTTCAATCAGGTCTTTGAGCGAGCGACCAAGACGATCAAGTCGCCAGACCACAATCACATCACCCTCTCGTGCGACATCCAGCATTCGCAAGAATTCGGGGCGATCAAAGCGCTTCCCTGTCATTTTGTCTGTAAAGGTTCGAGCACATTGCTCCTGACGCATGGCATCTTCCTGGAGCGCGGTGGTTTGTTTATCTCTACTGACGCGAATATAGCCCAGCTTCATCTGGATGGTCTCCTTGCCTTTTGTTGTTGATATAATCGTACAACAACTCATCGTCAGAGGCAAGAAAATGAACGTTGATAAACAGATGGCAAAACGGACACCTTGTTGTGCTTCTTTGAGAAACAGTTGAGCCTGAAAACAAGAGTGACCAGGAAGGCTGTTGCTGAGTTCATTGAACGGCCGTTTCAAAGACTCTATGCTTCAGGAAAAACTTCATAAGCTTTGCCGGAAGCTCACCGGTTTCGATTGTCCTTACGCGACTTTTTAGCCATCTTCTTTCTGGTTTTCTGGCGCGTAGCTTCGTGTTGATGAGAGCTTCGAGAAGAATCCTGAGAGGGTTTTGCCGCCTTACTGTCTTGTTCCATGACATTCAAGCTTGCGCTACACATTAGCAGCATCTGAGCTACAGCGAGAGTCTCCGGGTGCTTTGGCCCTAGAGCCACTTTATATATGGCTTGTGCTCGCTCCAGCAGCGACCTTGCTTCCCTATACTTCATCTGGATGAAGTACCACCCTGCCAAGCCGGCCAGACTCTCAGCGGTGTCAGGGTGGTTGGCTCCCAGTTCCTTCTCACGGATGGCCAGCGCCCGTTTGAACAAGGGCTCGGCTTCTCTATACTTCTTTTGAGATAAGTAAAGCGCCGCTAGATTGTTCAAGGTTCTCACTGTATCGGGATGATTGGTTCCCAGTGTCCTCTCCCGGATCTCCAGGGCTTGCTTGAATAATGGCTCGGCTTCTCTATACCTTCTCTGAAGTAAGTGATATCCCGCAAGGTTATTCAGGCATCTTGCAGTACGAGGATGGCTGTCTCCTACTTTGCTCTTATAGATAGCCAGTGCCTGCCTAAACAATGGTTCTGCTTCTCCATATCTTCCCTGGCTCATATAGAGCCCTGCAAGATTATTCAAGCTCTCAGCAGTGTCAAGATGGTCAGGTCCTAGTTCCTTCTCACGGATGGCCAACGCACGCCTGGACAACGGTTCTGCCTCTCTATATCTCCCCTGCTCACGATAGAGCTCCCCTAGGTTGTTCAAGCTCTTAGCGGTGTCAAGATGGTCAGGTCCCAGTTCTTTCTCACGGATGGCCAGCGCACGCCTGGACAACGGCTCTGCCTCTCTATATCTCCCCTGCTCACGATAGAGCTCTTCTAGATTGCTTAGGAGAGTCGCTGTGTCGCGATAGTCCATCCCCAAATTCTGCTCATAGATGGCCAGGGATCGATTCAGCAGTGGTTCCGCCTGCTCATACCTCCTCTGACTTTTGTACAGCTCTGCAAGATTGTTCAAGCTTGTTGCCGTATCAAGATGGTCTACCCCATGTGTTCGTTCATTGATGGCTAACGCTCGCTCACATAATGGCTCCGCTTCCTCATACCTTCCCTGGTTTTCATAAAGCACGGCCAGATTGTTCAAACATGCTGCCGTATCGGGATGATTGGGTCCCAGCTCTCTCTCGTGAATGGCCAGGGCTCTCTTCAATAATGGCTCGGCTTCTTCGTATCTTTTCTGGTCTACGTAGAGTTCGGCGAGGCTGCATAAGCTCGTTGCCATGCTTGGATGGCTCGCCTTCAAATCTCCCTCCCAAATAGCCAGTGCTTGTTTATAGATGTGTTCTGCTTCTTCACATCTTTTCTGGTCTACGTAGAGTTTGGCGAGACTATCCAGGCTGGTTGCTATGTCCGGGTGATTGGCCCCCTGCTCTCGCTCGCGGATCGCCATTATCTGTTTATACAATAGCTCTGCTTCCTCAGGTTTCCCCTGACTCACATACAACCTGGCCAGATTGTGCAGGCTCCTTATCGTATAAGGATGGCTGTCTCCCAGTTTTTGCCGTTGAATGGTCCATGCTCGCCCATAGAATGCCTTTGCCTCCTCAAATCTCCCCTGGTGTCCGTAGATTTGCGCCAGATTGTTCAAACACGTTGCCGTATCAAGATGGTCCACCCCTTGTGTTCGTTCATTGATGGCTAACGCTCGCGCATAGAATGGCTCTGCTTCCTCATATCTTCCCTGGTTTTCATAAAGCACGGCCAGATTGTTCAAACACTTTGCCGTATCAGGATGGTTCGCCCCCAGTTCTTGTTCGTGGATGGCTAATGCTCGCGCATAGAATGGCTCCGCTTCCCCATATCTTTTCTGGCTTTTATAGAGAGATGCCAAGCTGCTCAGGCTCTTTGCCGTATCAGGATGGTTCGCCCCTAGTTCTTGTTCGTGGATGGCTAATGCTCGCTTCAGCAATGGTTCCGCTTCCATGTAGCGCCCTCGATCTTTGAGATAATAACCTATCTGATGAAGTAACCTTGCTGTGATCGAGTTCTCCATCTCAGGTATCTCACTCCAGATCGAACATTGCATGGCATGAGGGAGAAATTGTTCCTGGATTGACCATTGCGCTGAATCGGGGCCAGGAAATGCCAGCACAATTGCCACAATTGCACGTATTTTCCACTTCAATTGCTCATTCGCACTGAGAGCATTGCGCGTCACTTCTTGAACAAGGCGATGCACCGTCATTGTTCTATTCGCAGAATCTCGCTCAATCAGTGAATAGCTGCGTAGCACACTGATAGCTTCGTCTAGACGGAGTTCATCGGTAGCTATGGGGACAAGGGCGTCACTGAGCACATCATCGGGAACATTCCCCAGGGGGGCGAGCCCTTCAGTCAAAATGCACTCTGGGATAGCATCGGGAGCAAGGCAGGCACAGAAGCGCAAGAATGCAGCGGCGGCAGGATCTTGTTCTTCTACCGCCTGAAAAGAGATGTTCCAGGTGGTTACAACGGGTTCGGGATGGTCAAGCTTATTATAGCGATCTTTGAGGAGCCGTAGTCGGTACTTTTCATACAATTCCTGATAGCGAGCCAGATGGATCTGCTTGAGAGCAATATAGGCCCCGGCTTGGTCGAGTGCCAGGGGGAGACCCCCTAGCTCAAGGGAGATTTGTCGGGCCTGTTGCCAATCATCAGCCTGCGCTACTGCTAGCAACGAGGCTCGGCGCAACAAAAACTGGGCACCGACGTCAGGAGTGAAGGTGGCCATGGTCAGTGGGGCATCCAAGCCCAGGCCATATTCACTCAGGTGAGCTGAGCGAGTGGTAATCAGTAGATGACCAGTGGGATCAGAGGGAAGGTACTCAGCCAGCAAGTCAGGGGTATCAGCGTTGTCCAGGATCAGGAGATAGCGGTGGTGCTTCTGGAGCCAGCGTTTGACGGCAGCAAGCATGTGGCTCTGATCCTGTTCCTGATGTTCTGGCAACAGGAGCCATTCAGCGATCTCCCTATAAGAGACTATGATGCTCTCGCGAGTGGCGGCGCGTACCCAGAAGATGTGAGTATAGTCGGAGCGATGGCGATAGGCATATTCCACAGCGACCTGCGTTTTGCCGATGCCACCTAGGCCGCTAATTGCTTCGGTCTGGTTGACGGCGGCTCTCTGATTTTCCCACAGACGCTGGCGCAAAGCGTTCAGGTACTCCTCCTGACCAGTGAAGTGAGGGTTGCGCCGATAGGGCAAGTTCCAGGTGACTGGTGAGCCAGGATAGGAGACCTGGCGTGGGTGATCTTGAGCAAGCCTCTGGCCACGCTGGAGTTGTTCGGCGGCAAGAAAGGCCAGGAGCCGCTCGCTGGCCTCAGTTTCCTCCAGACCAAACAGGTCGATGGGGTTATGCGTGGCCAGAAATCCAGTGGGGCGGCAGTCCTCAACCTTTACAGGGAGCAGCGTCCGATGTTCGTTGGTAGGATCTTGCTTGAAGACGGCAGCCCATTGCACGTGGGTCAGCCCATCCTGTAGGTAGGCATTGGAAAGGACCAACAGGCAGCGTGTGCAGGAGCGCAGTGCCTGATCGAGAGAACGAATCAGGTTGTTGCCGGGTCGGACATCCCAAGCTTGTAAAAAGGTGGAGTAGCCTGCTTGCTCCAACTGAGCACCGATCCATTCGGCCCAGGCGATATCATGGCCAGCGTAGCTGATGAGGAAATCTTGGGGTTCAGGCTGATCATGTTGCCTCATCGTCTGGTCTCCTTACTGTTGCTTGCTATTCGGGAGAGAGGATGTGATCTCCGGAACACTTCAAGTCGTGGGCAAGTCACCGGGAAAAAGGGCACGGGAGAGATGCTTGCCAGGGAAGACTACGCTTACAGGTTTCGCTCGTCCGGTATGCACACCTGCCAGCAGGCGCTCGCGGGCTTCTGGCTCTTCCAGATCGACCAGGTCAATATATACCACTGCTCTGAGCAGTCCCTCGACCTTGCAGGACTCGATACGCACCGGCAGGATCTGGCGGTACACGCCGGTGGGGTCCTGACGAAAAGCTGCTGCCCACTCGGAGAATGCAAAGCCAGACGCCAAGTACGCTGCCGAGAGTACCAGGAGCGTACGATCCGCTAGCTTAGTCGCTTGGTCCATCTCGACCACAAAGTTGGAGCCGGGCCGAAAATCCCAAGCTTGAAAGAAGAAGGTGTACCCTGCTGTATCTAACTGCGCAGCGATCCACTCAGCCCATGGCTTATCCTGACCAGCATAGCTAATGAAGAAATCGCGGCGTTCCTGTTGTTCTGATAGGCTATCCTGACTCATCTTACATGGTCTCCCAAGAATGCTTTTCCATTAGAAAGCGATGAACCGAGAGTTAGTATAGAGGATTTCGTCTCTTTACGCAAGAAGAGACGACTCATCTTTTTCAGATCTGTATAGCTCAGTCCAACAAACAATGATCTACTGTACTGATGGCTCCTTGTGGGCACTCTCCTCTTCTTGTAAACGTAACGGGCGCAGATTTTCCAGGGAACGCCCGGACTGCGGTGCGAAATGGTAGTCGCCAATCAAGCGAATATGCTCCCACCCTAGCGGCGCAATATGGGCCACCGTCGCTTCTGGGATGTCTTCACCTCGCTTACGGAGCGTTTCAATCGCTTTGGTGAGATAGACGGTATTCCAGGCAGCAATAGCAGCCATCAGTAAATGGAGGCAACTGGCCCGATGCATCTGATCCTCAAACGCCCAGTCGCGTAATTCGCCGAGTCTGCCAAAGAAGAGTTGGCGCGCGAGGGCATGCAATGCTTCTCCTTTGTTCAATCCGATCAACACCCGCCGCCTGAGTGCCTCGTCGCGGAAATACTCCAGCAAGTACGCCGTTCGCTCCAGCTTGCCCATCTCGGTGAGTGCTCTGGCAACCTGGTTCTGGCGAGGATAGGCCGCCAGTTTGCGCATAATCAGGCTCGCTGACACGGTTCCATGCCGGATCGATGAGGCGACGCGACGCATCTCATCCCATTGTTCGATGATCAGCTTGCTTTTGACCTGGCCGAAGAGCAAACTGTTGAGTGACTCAGGCGCTCCCACCTCATCCACGAGGTAGAGATGGCGCGAGAGCGCATCTCGCAGACGCGGGGCAAAACGAAACCCAAGCAACGCTGTGTTTTTGATATTGTAATTGTGCTCCCTTTGACACTGACGAAATAGACTAGCAAGGCGAAATTGGTCTATTTTGACAATGTCAAAATAGACCACCAGATTCCCCAAAATGGAGGAGAACCTGGTGGCCAGAGGGGGGAGAGGAAGAG
>JAFAXQ010000225.1 GCA_019240835.1 Ktedonobacteraceae bacterium | reverse complement strand
GGAAAAAGAAAGGCAGGATAGAACCTTGCTAGATATTACTCTGCCTCGCATTAAAAATACAAAAACACAGGGAAATTATGCGAGTTATGATATTGAGCCATTAGAGGCGGGGTACGGAATGACCCTGGGCAATGCGCTGAGGCGTGTATTGTTGTCGTCCTTGCCAGGGGCAGCAGTGACCTCGATTCGTATCGAAGGCGTCCAACACGAATTTCAGGATATTCCAAATGTCGTGGAGGATGTGACGGATATTGTGCTGAATGTGAAGAAGCTACGTCTTCGCTCATTCTCAGACCGTCCCGTGCCTATACGTCTGGAGGTGAGCGGTGAGCGTGAGGTAATGGCGGCGGATATCGTGCCTCCCAGTACTGTAGAGATCGTGAATCCTGAGTTGCACATTGCAACCCTTGACAATGAGAATGCTCATCTCGATATGGAGCTAGTGGTTGACACTGGAAGAGGCTATATTCCTGCCGATTCAAAAGAAGGTCAACCCATAGGTGTCATTCCGGTCGATGCTATCTACACCCCTGTGCAAAAAGTTAACTATACGGTTGAACATACACGCGTGGGGCAGATGACAAACTTTGATAAAATTATTCTTGAAATCACGACGGATGGAACCATCTCGCCGGATGAGGCACTGCGTCAGAGCGCCGATATTCTTGTGCGGCACTTTACCCTGCTTGCCAACTATCGTGCTCAGTTACACGAGCCGGAGAAGCCTCCATTGAGCAGCTTGCCCATCCCACCAAAGATTTACGAAGCACCCATTGAAGAACTTGATCTCTCTGTACGTGCATATAACTGTCTCAAACGCAGTAATATCACTAAGGTTGGTCAGGTGCTTTCTATGAACGAGGATGATCTCCTCGGCGTGCGTAACTTTGGCGAGAAGAGTTTGCAGGAGTTACGCGAGCGCCTACTTGCTCGTAATTACCTGCCCAACCCGCGTACTAGCACCGTCGGAGCCGATATGGACGGCAATCACGAAATGGAGGAGTAAGTTGAGGCACCGAGTTGCGGGTAATCGCATGGGTATGCCAGGACCACGTCGTCGTTCCGCACGGCGTAACTTAATGGCAGGTCTCATTCGCTATGATCGTATACAGACTACCCAAGCACGGGCTCGTGCTATTCGAGGCGAGGTTGAAAAGCTTATACATACAGCGGTTCAGGCTCGCCTTGCAGCCCACAAACATCTCAGGTCAGTAGTCGCCGATGAGGAAAAGGCCGCACAGATACTGGAGTTTGCCCGTCGAGGACGCTTCTCGCTCGATGCACGCGTTGCCTCGAATGAAGAGCGTGCTAAGCAGATGAAAGCGCCGCTAACCGAGAACGGACGTAAGTTTTTGGAGGACAAGCTCAAAGCACGGCGCGAAGCGTTGCTCAAAATCATCTCTGATGAGGAAGAGGCAGCAAGAGCACTGCAGGCTGCTTACGATGCTATGGTGATTGAGTTACACGCACGTCGCCACATCCTGAGTGCGCTTCCCGATGAGCTAGTCGTCAAAAAGATGTTTGATGAGTTGGCTCCTCGCTATGCCAAACGTGTCGGTGGTTATACTCGTATCACGAAGTTGGGGAAGCGCAAGGGTGATGCCGCTGATATAGCGCAGATCGCCCTTGTATAGGGGCCTCTACCAGCGTGGTGGCAGGGTCACCGCCCCTGCTATACAAGTGTATACTAGGAACGACCCTTACGGTCGCCTTGCCTCTTGGCTGGTAAATGCGCACGACAGGCAAGCGGGTAGGAAACATGAACATTGTGTGCGGTATCGAGTACGATGGCACTGACTACCACGGCTTTCAGCGACAACCCGACAGCCACGGAGCTACGGTGCAAAGTGTGCTAGAGCAGGCGATTGTCTCTCTCTCGGGTGAGCACTGTGTGATACACGGAGCAGGTCGCACAGATGCAGGAGTACATGCGAGTGGGCAGGTAATCAATTTTCACACTCGCTCGTACTTGACGTTGTCAGTGTGGCAGCGAGCATTGAACGCGCTATTGCCTGATTCTGTGGCGGTACGCTGGATAAAGGAAGTTCCAGAATGTTTCCACGCTCGTTTCAGCGCACTCAGTCGCTCCTATCGCTATACTATCTGGAATGATAGCGTGCCGTCTCCGCTGAGAACGCGTTACAGCTACTACTACCCACGGGTGTTGGACGTAGGATTGATGCAAGATGCCTGTCAATACTTGATAGGGCGCAAAGATTTCGGAGCCTTTGGACGCAGTCCAGAAGAGACGAATCCGCGCAAGCCGGGGCCGCATCACTGTATTCGTACGATGACGGAAGCATGTTGCACACGCCAGGAGGCGAACGGGTTTGTCTATTGTGATTTTACTGCTGATGCCTTCTTGACGGGTATGGTTCGTAGGCTAGTCGGAACTTTGTTATTAGTCGGGCAGCAGCGTCTCTACCTTGATGAATTTGCTACAATTGTGCAACGTGCGCGGAAGACGCATCCTGCTTCGCCAGCCCCACCGCATGGGCTGTGTCTGGTACGGGTTGTGTATCCTGAGAAGTTTGGAGTTAACGCATAATGATGAAGACATATAGCGCCAAGGCCGCTGATTTGAAACCGCAATGGTATGTTATTGATGCAGAAGGGAAGATTCTGGGACGTGTGGCCTCGCAGATCGCACAAATCTTGCGCGGAAAGCATAAGCCGACGTTCACTCCGCATCTTCAATGCGGAGACTTTGTGATTGTTATCAACGCAGACAAGATTGCTGTCACGGGCAAGCGCCTAGATCAGAAAATTTACTATCGCCATAGTCAGTATCCGGGGGGCTTGAAGCAGAAAACCCTGCGCCAGACCCTCGAAGGCAAATATCCAGAGCGTGCCTTAATACACGCTGTACGCGGTATGGTCATGCATAATCGTCTGGGTGCGCGGATTATGAGCCGCCTGAAAGTGTATGCTGGCCCTACGCATCCCCATCAGGCGCAGAAGCCAATTCTCTGGACCGGTCCAGAGGCTCTGCTGAAGCAGCAAAACGAGGCGTAGGGCACGATTGATCGTGCCCGATGAGAGGAGGAAATACCTTGGTCGATACTATCAAAGGGGAGTACTACTACGGAATGGGACGGCGTAAGACTTCTGTAGCTCGTGTGCGCCTCTTTCCCAATGGTGATGGCAGTATCATCATCAATGGCAAATCTGCTCAGAACTATTTTGGGGAGCGTGGGACAACTCTGTCGCTTCTCACTGCGCCGCTGCGCCTGCTTGATCTAGGCGATACCTACACTATGACGATTCGCGTTGTAGGTGGTGGCACAAGTGGTCAGGCCGGGGCGATTCGTCACGCGCTAGCTCGTGCGCTCTTGCGCATGAACCCTGATTTCAAAGCGGCCCTGCGCAAAGCTGGCTATCTGACACGCGATCCACGCATGAAGGAGCGCAAGAAGCCAGGTTTGAAGCGCGCCCGCAAGGCCCCACAGTATACAAAACGCTAAAAAACGAATGCAGGGCCATGATAAACCATGTCGACCATCGGTCGACATGTAGGAATATGATTTATCACCCCCTGGGGGCGGAGTTGTGGGGCAACGCTACCTCCTCTCTACCCCACTGGGCGTGATAAATTATGTCCCTACTTATGATACGGTACTTGAACGTAGACCGGTGTACACCACTGTTCTCGGTACTCTGCTATATTTCCTCGTACCACGTTAAAGTACAGCTCTTGCAGCCTGTGGCCAACTGGCCCGATTTCTCCGTTGCCCACTGGCCGATGATCCACACTAATCACAGGAGCAATCTGTGCGCCCGTACCACACAAAAAGACTTCGTCGGCAACGTATAGCTCTGTGCGATCAACTTGGCGCTCACGCGTGATGTAGTCAAGTTCGCGATGCCCCAGCTTCATAACTGAGTCCCGTGTAATACCAAGTAGAATATTCTCGCTTGCCGAAGGCGTAATAAACTCACCCTTCATGACTAGAAAGATATTTTCCGCACTTCCCTCTGATACATGCCCCTCACTGGTAAGCATAATGGCTTCGTCGAAGCCGTTTTGTATAGCCTCGCTTTTGGCAAGTGCAGCATTAATATAGCTACCAATGACCTTAGCACGAGCTGGAATGGCGTTGTCGTCGACACGTCGCCATGAAGAGATGCAGCAGCGCAGGCCCCTGGTACTGATATAGTCTCCCTGTGGCTCAGAGGTAAGTATGAAACTGTCCTCAATATCATGCAGCCGCACGCCCAAGGCAAGACTGCTTTTGTACGCGACTGGACGAATATACACATCCTGCCTCTGCCCGTTGCGTCTGACTAGCTCTGTGCTTATATCGATAAGTTGATCAACACTATAGGGGAGCGCTATCTGCAAAATTTTGCATGAGTGCAAAAGGCGTTCGTAGTGCTCGCGGGCACGAAATAGGTAGATCTGCTGATCACGCTCGTTCCAGTAGCCGCGGATACCCTCAAAGCAACCTGTTCCATAAGCAAAGCCATGTGTGCGTACGGAGATGAAACCTTGCTCTGCGGGTAGAAACTTGCCGTTCATGAAGAATTCTTTTGCGTTCATTATGAGTGGATAAGCGGTACTATTGCTACTTATCTTTCCTCCTTCTAAGCTTTTATATCACATATGACGGATATGAGGCAACTTTGGCTCATATCCGTCATATGTGATATCTTTTCCTCGTGCGGTGTGCTAGATAGTAGTCCTGCGATTTTGTTGACACTTGCAGTTCAGGCTCTGAAAGTGAGGCTTTTTTAATGTATCAGCGTAGTATTGTTGTGTATGCAAGACGTATACCCATCCTACTTGTGTTTTTCTGCTCTGTTATACTATTGTGCTCGGCGTGTGGCGGCAGCTCTGCGGCTCCCGCTGGCAGTAGCACATCGGCTCTAGCGACAAAACAGGTGCTCACATTTCCTAACGTTGGCACTGCCGAAATAGGCTATCTTGACCCCGCCTTGGGACCAGATATGAACTCGGCTATCGCTGTGAATATGATTTATAGCGGTCTGGTCAAAGCTGACAAGGATTTGAATGTTCTACCTGATCAGGCTATCTGGAATATCTCGGGCAATGGTAAGGTGTACACTTTTACCCTCGCCTCAAACTTACAGTTCTCCGATGGTACACCCATAACCGCGCAGGACTATGTGTATACCTGGACACGCGCACTGTTGCCAGAGGTCAATTCTCCCATCGCAACCTTCTTTGAGAAACCGATTGTGGGAGCAGATGATGTGAATAGTGGCAAGGCAAAGCAGTTGGCAGGTGTAAAAGCTCTCGATGCTCACACTCTGCAAGTGACGTTAACGCGACCGACTCCGTATTTCCTAGCGGACCTCACGACCTCTCTCTTCTTTCCGCTTAACCACCGCATCATTGATAAGTATGGTCAAAAGAATTGGATACAGTATGCCGCTGGCAATGGCATTGGCACAGGGCCGTTTATGGTCAAGAGATGGCAGCATAATGTCAAGATGGTACTGGTACCCAATGCTCACTACTACGGTCAAAAGACGAAATTGACAACAGTAGAGATGACCTTCGTCAAGGATCAGTCCACTGCGTTCCGTTCATACCAGGCAGGTCAGTACGATTTTACATGGAATCTTGCCGTGACAGACCAGGCTGCGGCAAGGAATATGCCAGGGTTCAAAATTCTACCAATTTTACAGACAGACTCTCTCTTCTTCGATAACACCAAGCCGCCTTTCAACAACCTGACAATACGTCAGGCATTTGCTTACGCGACCGATAAGTCCACCCTGGCACATGTCTTCTTCAAAGACTCGGTGATACCTGCTCCGACGATTATTCCTCCTGGCATGCCCGGCTATCAGTCAGGCTACCAGGGCATTTCCTACGACCAGGATAAGGCGAAGGCACTATTACAATCTGTTTATCCCGATGTGAGCAAGGTTCCTGCGATTACCTTCTCCTTCCCTAGCTCGCAGGTAACGCCGGATGAGGCTGCTGTCCTGCAACAAATGTGGCAGAAGGCACTGGATGTTCAGGTAAAACTGCGCCCCGTCGAATTAAACGCCTACAATGACGAGACCATGAAGCACGAGGTGCAGTTTGGCTTTATCCAATGGACGGCTGACTTTCCTGACCCATACGATTGGCTGACGCTTAACCTCTTTTCCACAGCAGCTAATAATAATGGTGCGTGGAGAGATGCAGCCTTTGACCAGTTAGTCACACAAGCAGATACAATTTCTTCAGGTAGTGAACG
The DNA here is from genome assembly GCA_019240835.1 of Ktedonobacteraceae bacterium. GTDB lineage: Bacteria > Chloroflexota > Ktedonobacteria > Ktedonobacterales > Ktedonobacteraceae > JAFATZ01. The sequence continues at coordinate 17,915 of JAFAXQ010000225.1, read as the reverse complement.
CATTGCACTCTACGACCAAGCAGAGCAGATTGCCATCTCCAACGTAGGTTGGCTGCCGCTTGACCATGAGACAGAGACGGCGATTATCCCATCCTGGGTGCATGGAGTGACACTAAATAGTACTGGTCTGTTCTTCGGTGATTGGTCGGAGGTCTACATCCAGCAACATTAGTGAATCAGTCGCGGTAGCAGCAGTTGTGCAGCGTACGTAATGTGCCACAGGGTGAGTAGAGCAGTAAGCACGGCTAGGCCAATGTGGGACACACGCCAGTAACGAATGATATAGCGATAGCATTGCTCGCGCTTTAACGCTGTTTGTACGCTCTGTATTGCGAGGATATGTTCCTGTGCGCCTGGAATAAGCCCACCAGGTCGAGTCAAGGAACTACGTTTTTCTGGGACGAAGCGATATTGGGTAGTATTGCGGCTCAGTTCCTGTGGCGTTTCCTCCGATGTAATGTAGGCTAGGTCCCACGAGGTTTGTAGGTCGGGGGAGGAAGCAAAGCGTCTCGGATGTTTCTGGGCGGGTGATGCTATATTGAAAGCTGCAAGTTCCTGGGTATGATGGACGACAATATGCTGTAGTTGCTGCGAGATGGTCTCAATGCGGTCTTCTCCCTGAGCAGTAAGTGCCTTATGCACCTCCGTGGCGATGAGGCGTGGTACGATGTGGTCGAGGCTGCGCCCGATGAAACCACTGATGACCAAGGCAATCATGCTGTAGAGCGCGTATGTGCCTGAAAGCGGGTTGAAATTGCCAAAGGAGTGCATGAACAGTAGCGCCAGCCCCATGACACCAAAGCCGACATGCCAGTGCAGTGCGGCATTCAGATGGCCAAGAGCACGCTTGCGCAAGCGACGCTGCAACGTATACAATGTGACAGCTAGACCCAAACACACTGTTCCAGCTACTGCGTAACTCAATCCCAGAACACTATCGGGTGCGCGGTCGGTCCCCACATGGTTGTACCAAAGGAGGTAGAGCACGACAGCGCCAGTAATAACGGCCAAGGTCACAAGAAGGCTCTTTACCCAAGCACGAGTGAGAGAGAGAAAATACCAGGGATAGCCCTTTTCTCCTTCGCTATGCATGTACTATTCCTCCCATGCTGAACGCAGCAAACGTACCTTGAGCAGCATCATCATAGCGTCGCGGTGTAGTCCTACTGGGCACGGATCAACACAGGCACCACACTGGTAGCACGAGCGAGCAAAGCGTGCCACGGCAGGTGAGATAGCTCCTGAGAGGGTCTGGCAGTTTAAGACATCTATCGTAATCGGTTCTGTCAAGGCAGGGCAAGATAGCAGACATTCATTGCAACCAATGCAGGCTTGTATTTCCTGCGCTATCTGTGGTCCTGTTTTATGCAATAACACTGGTTTAAACATCTAACACCTCTTCTCTTGTATCAGGTTGGGTGCAACCACCAACATTGTGTTGCTGCATGGTCAGAGCTTGCGTGGGGTGGAGTGCCTCTTGGATGGGGCGGGGCCAGATGCGACAAGTTCCGGTAATGCAGGCAAATTACCTGCAAATGGACTAACCTCGTCCTTCGAGTTGGCATATGCGTCAACCTGCACCCTTTCAGGCAAAGGTTGTGTAGAGTGTGCCTTTCCCTGTTCTTGAGCCAACGCTTCTGTCGCTGCCAAGGGGCCTGTTACTGGAAGGAGTCTTACCTGTGAGGGGGGGTTAGCCACTGCAACGTATCCTTTCTGGGGTATGAGTATACTATGAGCAGCTCGTGAACGGAGCTGAGAGAGATACTTACGCGCATCGAAGCTACCCCTCAGTAACGCCTTAGTGATGTCATGCACAGCAAGGCCGTCATCGATGATGCGTTTAATAGCCAAGCTGTCGGGCTGGGTAGCACCAAGTGAGAGGTAGCCGATGAGTCGATTGTCCACAAGCGTCATACGTCGATAGCCGCCCTGGCTGGTGTCGATCATTTCGGTTACACCGTTGCCTGTGGCTAATGGATTACCTACGGTGAGCATAGAAAGTTCACCCAAGTGCGTCGCATGCCATTGTACCCCGAAAGACTCCGGCGCTTCACGGCCTGCCATCACTGCACCAGCAATGCGGCCTTGCAAGACAGCCGCGTACCATTGAGCGCGTGTCTCATAGATGCCCGTCTGTGGGTTTTCCAAAGCAGCCACATCCCCTGCTGCATAGACATTGGGCACACTAGTGCGCAGTTGGTCATCGACTAGGATGCCGCGCTCGCAATGCACAGGTGTATCGCAGTGCTCGGCAAGTGTGCAGGCTGGCTGGGTACCAGTGCATGTAAGCACCAATTGGCAAGGAAGTAACTGCTTTTGTTTCGTCACGATGCCAGCAACCGTGCCCACTCTGCCCATAATACCTACCGCCTCCGTCTCCATGTAGACACTAGCCCCTGCGCGGCGTACTCGCGCTATGACCATCTCTGAAGCATGCTGATCGAGTACGTGAGGCATAAGGGTAGCACTACGAATAAGCCAGTGGACGTGAATACCCCTCTGAAGCAATGCCATCACGGTTTCGATGGCATGTGGCCCGCCACCTATCACTGCTGCCTCGTGTACCTCATGTAGACGGCGACGCAGGTCTAAGTAGTCCTGTAAACGGTGTAGTGTGAGCACACCATCAAAATTACGCCCTGGCAAATGAGAAGGTAACCCGCGTGGTGTACTGCCTGTAGCGATTAAAAGCGCTTCATAGCCAAAACCACGTCCACCGTCCAACTCCACGAACTTCTGCCGAGCGTGGATGTATGCGACCCGTGCTGTCACGACATGAATACGCTCAGCGCGTTCCGTTCCGGCTGGATATGCTAGCAATTGGTCACGTTCAAGCTTACCAAGGACGAACTGCTTCAGCGCTGGAGTATTAATGGTGGGGTGAATCTGCTCGGTAATAATAACGATACGTGTATTAGGCATGTAACGACGAGCTTCGAGTGCGGCAGTTACCCCGGCAATACCATTGCCTACGATTACAATATTTGCACTGTCTAGGTGCGGCCTACCTGTCCTAGTATACGCGGGAACCGGTACACTTTTGTGGCTGCTCATCACGTCTCACTCACTTTCCTTTTAAAATTCCTCAGAGGAGGGTTGTCGGGGCGTGACTGTCATGAGTCAACGTGTATTATTATATATTAAGCCGACTCGGACACTGTGGAGTTTCTCAAAAAAGTAGTCCAAAAGTCTTATGTGCCAAAACTTGTAGGAACATGATTTATTATGCCTAAGGAGTGGAAGACCAAAAGTCAAGTACCAAGCGTAATTAGACCTCTTTGGGCAGCTAGCGCAACTGCCTCCGTACGGTTGGTGGCTCCCAGTTTGCCCATGATCGAGCTGACGTGAAACTTGACGGTGCGTTCGCTGATGATGAGGCGAGCAGCGATCTCTTTGTTGGGCATCCCCTGGGCAAGCAGGCGTAGCACCTCTAGTTCACGCTCTGTCAACTCTTCTATCGCTGGCATATCTGTGTCTTGTTTTGTTGCGGTACTTGTCCCGCGCTGCTGAACGACGTGACGCAGAAGCTTGGAAGCAACAATCGGTTGCAGCAGTGAACCACCCTGTTGCGTCACACGGATTGCGTTGAAGATATCGTCTCTCGGAGCACCCTTTAACAGGTAGCCATCGGCTCCTGCTTGTATGGCATGAATGATACGCTCGTCGTTGTCAAAGGCCGTGAAGACGATGATACGGGGATTGCGCTGCAACTGCAACTGGTGGATGCGCTTGATGGTTTCAACGCCGTCCATAACAGGCATTTCGAGATCAAGCAAGAGCAGGTCGGGCTGCAATTGTGCTACTTGCTGTAATACCTTGTCGCCGCTCGCGCTTTCGCCAACCACCTCAAAATCAGACTGTGTTTCCAACACAGCACGCAACCCTTCACGTACAATAGGGTGATCGTCGGCGAGTAGAATGCGGATTGTAGCTTTCATAGTAGTCAGAACCTCCTGAGCACAGGTGATCACAGTGGCACTGGGACGACTAAGTATATCACCTCACTCTAAGCGTCCAATCTGCTCTAGGGACTCTATAGGCTGCATAATGGGTATGCTGCAGGCTGCAACAAATGCTGCGAAGAGACGTGCCCATACTGGCTCATCCTGGTAGAGATGCTCTGGATGGCATTCCACGGCCATCATGAAGCGCTGTTCAGGTATCTCCATTAGCTCTGCCAAGCCATCCTCGGCGTAACCCGTGATACACACTCCTCTACCTGGCACCTTCACCCCTTGGTGATGCAGGCTATTCGCATTCACTTCGCGCACGCCTAGTATCTTCTCCATCCGACTACCAGCCTTGACAGAGACACAATGAACAATCTTATTGCTCGGCAAGTCCCAGTTAGCATGTCGCACACTGCCTGGATACATCGTCGTCAAATCTTGGTAGAGGCTACCACCCAAGGCCACGTTCAATATTTGCATTCCTCGGCAGATACCTAGGGTTGGAAGACCGTTCTCTATTGCCCACTGCACTAGGGCTAACTCAAATTCGTCGAGCCTAGGGTCAACCTGACCCAACATTGGGTGAGGGTCCTCACCGTACAACCGCGGCTGGATATCAATACCGCCGGAAAGAAGGAGACCATCTACACGCGGTAGCAAAGAGGTCAGTCCACTAGGATCACTCAAGAGTGGGATGAGGACGGGAACACCACCAGCAGCCTCCAGCGCGTGGACATAGGTCTGATAGCTGCCGTAGATAAAACGAGAGTTTTTTGGATTTTGCCATGATCGGCAGGGAATTCCAATTAATGGACGTATCACAAACACTCCTTAGAAGCGTGCTAACTATATTTTGAAGACTGGTTTCCTTGACGTTCATTGGGTAATAGTCACAGCGGTACTGAGACGACGATGAGAGTTCCGGTTCCAGGCTCGCTCTGAATAGAGATGTGCCCACCTAGCAGTTTTGCTCGCTCGGCTATGCCAGTCAAGCCGAAGTGATCGGCGCTAGTGCCTTGGGCGATAGCCTCTGGATCGAAGCCGCATCCGTCATCCTGTACGACTAGGCGTACCTCAGTGGCATCGGCCTCCAGTGTTAACTCGATATGCTGTGCATTGGCGTGCTTACGTGCATTGGCTAAAGCCTCTTGGGCAATGCGGTAGAGTCCAGCCTCTACACGTGCAGGCAGTACGGGGAAGGCTGTTGCAGGAGTGCATGTATACTTGAGCGCGTAGCCGAATTCGCTGGCTGCCAAAGCCTGTAACCCTTCTGACAAGGTGTGATCCTCTAATGGAGCAGAACGCAGGTCCATTACCGAGCGACGGGCCTCTTCCAGGTTGCGACGCGTCAGGCTCAATGCACGCTGGATGGCTTCGTGCGCACGCTTTGGACGCGACTCAACAAAGGCATCTGCCGTTTCGAGTTGCAAAGTGATCGCCGCCAAGCCTTGCGCCAGCGTGTCGTGAATCTCGCGTGCCAGCCTGTTGCGTTCCTCTATCGTGGCAAGATGAGCGGCAGCGCGTGTATGCTCCGCCGAGAGGCGCGCCCGTTGAATGGCAATACCGATCTGGTCGCTGATAATGTGCAGCAACTGCAGTTCTTCAACCTGCAATCCGCGCCAATCCTCGCTGGCAACATTCAACACGCCAAGAGGTACATTGCCAGCATAGATAGGCACACTAGCGTGAAAGCGTAGGCCAAGCGAAGAAGGATCACTGTCGCGCTCGGCATTTTTCAAGCGACTGCAACGCAACACGTCTATATTGGCGGCCCCTTCTAATGCGCCGTTCAGGAATGTATCGAGACAGACACAGAAGTCTGTCATGCGCTCAGGATGGTTGGCAAGGTAGGGTGGAAGAGCCTGCGCTGCAGCAAGATAAGGGTCGCCCTGTTCGTTCAGGAGCCACACCCAGCCTGTGCGCAGTTCGAGTAGCTCCGTTACGCGTGCCAGCACCTCTTGTAGAGCCTCGTACACATCTACTTTATGATTGAGATAACCTGCGATATCGTAGAGAATCGCCAGATCGCGATTGCCTTGCAGTAGCGGAGCGGTTTCTTGTTGAACAGGTTGTTCCTCGGGCTGTGTCTGCATGGTTAAGTATATCATTACGTACAGCGCGGGGCATATCTAATCTTCAATGGTTGCAATTAGCCCTGCCAATAAGGCACTGCGCTCCGCGACACTACTCTTGACGAGATACTCATCGGGGCTGTGATCCAGACCTCCAATAGGCCCCAGGCCGTCAAGAGTAGGAATGCCAGAGCTAGATGTGTAGCAGGCATCTGAAGCTCCACCGGTCATGACATGCTCCACAGAGAAGCCAAGAAAGCGAGAAATTTCCTGGGCACGGTCTACCAGTGTTAGACTTTGAGGAGTACAGACCATAGGTTGTCTACTATCTGGCCACGGCTCTAGTATCACCTCTGTCCCGGCTACCTTGTTTTGCCGTATCATTTGATACAGACGATTCTCGGTGTCTATTTTATCAAGGGGATTGATAAAGCGCAGGTCCATCTGAGCTTCAGCATAGTCTGCTACAACATTGATTGCAATACCTCCTGAGCAAAGACCTGTATTCATTGTAAGCCCCTCACGCCAACCATTGAGGCGCTCAAATTGCAGAATTTGATGACATAACTCCACAATAGCGCTGCGCCCTTTCTCTGGCTCAACACCGGTATGGGCAGCTTTTCCTCTCACTATAACACTGTATCCAGCACAGCCCTTACGAGCACTTACGATAGCGCCATTTGCCCTTGCTGCTTCTAAAACGAATGCTACCTGACAGCCCTGAGCTATTTCATATATTAAACCTAGAGAATGTCGCTTAAGGATCTCTTCATCAGATACACAGAGAAATCGAATCTCACCAAATGAGCGATGATTTGTTGATAACATTGCTTCAATTGCATAAATTGCAGATAAAACACAGCCTTTCATATCGGAGACACCAGGGCCATAAATGGTATCTTCTTGTACTCTCAGAGGACGTGCTGCAGCAGTTCCAACTGGGTAGACTGTATCCATATGCCCAAGTAACAACACGGTACCGCTGCCGGTACCCTGTATCGTAGCCAAGAGATCATTACCCCACTTTTCCTGCTCGATAATAGTAACACTCATACCCAGACCACGCATACGGGCCGCTAGATAAAGCGCAACTTCGTCCAATCCAGGTTTATGATAACTACCTGAATCAATCAAGCAAAGCTCACGTAATTCCTCGATATACTGTGGTAGTTGTCGCTCCACATATCTCTTTGCATCTAACGTGAGAGACTCTACTTCTGTGATACACACATCTGTTTTCATACTAACCTTCCTTCAGCAAGATGAGCTCGTTGCCTTGATACGCATAATAGAAAAAGCGGAACGCTTTTTGTTTATGCGTTCCGCTTGTATAAGGAAAAAGCTTATCTATGCAGCGAAACGTGCCTTTCTAAGTACAAACCCAAGAAGCCCCAGACAATACTGGAGCTGCATAATAGTAGGTGTATGTACATTGTTAGCACGTTGTGGGTGCATAGGCCCTTCCAACATGAGAAATTGTTCTTTGTTCTGAGGCAATTATATAGATACCACGAGTGATGTCAAGTAAACGGAGAGGAAATGCGCGGGTCACCCACCAAAAAGGCTATTCCACCACTTTTGCCAGAAGCTGTATTTCCTTGCAGCGTGTGCTTGTCCCGTCTTTTGTTGCTGCGTATCATTGGCTGTACTGATAATAAGGACAGGATGCTCACCCGGGCGAATATAGCCTAGCTGTTGGCGGGCCTCGTTTTCAATGACAGAGGGATTGTTGTAGTAAGCCTCCAGTTGTAAGAGTTTGTCGTGCTGTCTTTGCGCGCTCTGTAACTGCTGCTGTGCGTCCTGCACACGCTGCATCAACTGTCCGTTCGACCATGCCTGCGCAAGTGAGCCGAGGAGCAAGGCCACGCAAGTGAGCGCGGTAATCCACATGACCGTCTGCATGAAGAGCGAACTACGCCGGGCGCGCAAACGCCCGGCAGTCTCTCCCATGCCGACGGCCGCTGTCACGTTTGCCCCTTCGGAACGCGATGAGGACGCTAATTTTTTCATCACCGACTCCTTGTCTAAGCTTGCTTATATACCTCTCTCTTCTCATTCTACAACGCTTTCATTTACCCCCAAAAGTCCCTTTAGCGTACGTATGCATGGGAGTATCTCGTTACTAATCAAATACAAGTCTTGACTCTACGAAGAGGTATAGCTGTGCGTCATCTACGTCCCTTGCTTGCCTGTACCTTTCTTTGCATAACAGGCCTGGTGTTGCTCTGCTCGCAAGGTCTTTCATTTAGCTCAGTAGCAGCGTCCGTGCATACTGCTATGATAGCAGAGGGTCATCTCCCACCGCCAGCCAATAGCATCGTGCTGGATAGTCGTCTTCCTGTGCAAACTGTGAGCAGTCAGAGTAATTTCAGTAATGTTAATGCTAAATTTGGCTCACGCTTCGACTTTACTATCTCGCCCGGCGATGCTAGCGTACAGAGCGGGACCGATGGTATATTTCACGATAACAAGGCAAGCTATATGGTAGGAGTAATACCTGCCGACCAGCAGCGGGCGTTTGTCTTCCATATGGGCAGGTTGAGCAGAAGTGATACATATGTAAAAAATGAACAGTTGATTCAGGGCATGGATACAACACGCTGGCTAGGTGATACGACCGACGGGCAAGGATTGCATCTCGTCGTTGACTTCATTGATAGCTTCGCTGGAGAGCCAGGTTGTATAGCGATTGCAGACTGTGCCGATGCTGTGAAGGACGATACAGTTCCAGTATTGATTGTCGGCGTGAGTCTGCAAAACAAGAGTATGCATCCGCTGAAGGGCACATTTATATTTGGCAGCAATCGTAAGTACTCTGCCAATAATACCTGTGTACAACATATTACTCAGGGTGGCACTCCCGTGCGGGTCTTCTCCTATGACCCTGCGTCCGATGCAAGCGGAGGAACGCTTTTCCTGGCAGGAGATCAGGCTCACTGGCGCTGTGATACAAGTGCGAGTGACCGAGTGGGCCTAGCCTGGAGCTACCAAATACCAGTAAAAAGCACGAGTACTGCTTATCTTCTTCTAGGTGGCTGGAATCCTAGCCAGCATCTGTTCGTCAACTCTACTCTCTCTCCTGCTAGTTGCCAGAGCGAAGGACTCTACGCCGCACAGGAGTGGTCATCCCAAGACGAGGTTGTCGATTTCGCTATTGATAACCTCTCTACGCACGACAACCTGTTAGCACGAGCACAGCAGATGGAGAACTATCTCATTCATAATACGGTCCTGACACCCGAGCAGCGCTGGGTGATCGGTAACACGCTGCGCAGCTATAAGGTAAGCAGTTGGTTGCTGGGCCGACGGGCATGCGCAGGTGGAGGCTATGATGCTACAGTGTACGAAGGTTCCTATGCGTTCCTGACAACTGTTGATGTGATGCACGAATACGGCTACTTCGAGATCACTCGCGTACCCTGGTTCTTTAAAGCTGCACTGTCCACTGTATTCAAAAACGCTACGAGTGACGCATTTGGCGTCTATTTCCAACATGACCAGGGAGGGGATGTTGATGCTGTGGGTGACTGCACTGATCCCGGTAAAGGTATTCCTACTTTTCGCTCCACCTGTTATGCCCCTCCTAGGATAAGTATTGCCGTACCAATGCCCACGGAAGAGAATGATGATGTAGCCCTGCTCCTGGCCTATTATGAGCACATTAACGATGATATCCCCTTTCTCCAGCGGCACCTAGCCCAGATTGAGGCGGCAATGCAACATAATCTCAGGGTGGGTGATCCCAACACAGGCATTGCCTACAAGGATACAGCTACAACGTTTGATGCTGCTAGCGACTGCTTGCACAATGAAGGAGATGGAGCTGGTAACCTCTACTACCAGGGACTTAAAGAGGCAACTGGCTATCGCGCTGCAGCCTACCTCGACAGTTTAGCTCACAGCACTCGGAATAGCAATCGCTGGTTAAGCGCTGCTGCTAAAATCGAGGATGCTATGGTAAGAGAATACAACACACATAGCTTCATTCCTGTTGCCAGTAGCACCACGTTCAACAATTGCAGTGGACGCTCTATCACTCTAGGTGAAGGGCTTTTCTACTTGCACCTGGTTGGCCAGGATGGGACGATGAACCAGCAATTGCTTTATGATCTTGCTCAGCAATACCCCACCGATCTCGACGCCAGTACGCTCTCCTCGCCAGCGATGATTGTCTTGACCTCGAGTGCTGCAACGGGGCCACAGTGCTCTGCCAATCACTGCCGCCGCTATTCCTGGTTCAGCAAAATCATTCTCTCTGGCATCGTTGCTGATATCGTTTACACCAAGTATGGTTGTACCTTTTGTACACGTCTGGACCTCGTGCAGAGTGCCTATCGCTACAACGTTGACTTCTCCGCTAACTTCGCCGATGGCTTCCACGATGACCTCAGCGATTGGAGCGGTCATATCTACCCACGCGGTATCATAAGCTGGGCGCTTCTTGATCCAAGGTACTAGTATCTGTCCTCTTTGCTTAAGTGTTTGAGCATGTGAACCAGATGCGCTGCCAGACTTTTTACTCTTCCGCGAACGAGTCGTCAAAGGTTGTTTTTTCGTACACCTCTGCAACAGAGAATTGAACACCTGTGCTGGTCAACTCTATAGTATCGTCGTGCGTAAAGTTGCGCATGATCCAGTAATCCGCTTCACGCCGATAGAGTTGAATTCTTATAACTTTGGTGTCAATGAAGAGAATTTCCTGAACCGATGGCATATTTTGATATAAGTCAGCTTTGATTCCACGATCATGGGCTTCTGTGCTAGGAGATAACACCTCAGCAACAACGCAGGGATAATGGATCACTTTTATAGCGTGGCGATCTCTCCGGTCACAACTAATTGAGGCATCAGGGCAAAGACAGTTTGCTTCCCCGCCGAGTTCAATATACACCTCTGAGTTATATACGATGCATGGCCGTTTGCGTAGCTGTTGGCTGAAAATGCCAACCAAATTAGCGCCTATGATCGAATGGTCGGGTGATCCCCCTGTCATCATGTAGGGGTAACCATCAATTAATTCATAGCGGTGTTCCGGGTCGCTTTCTATGAGAGCAAAGAATTTCTCAAGGCTGATTTTTTCGTGATGTTCATCATGTTGAATAGCCATTGTTTTTCTCCCTGTCGAGCGAAACATATTCCTCAGATGTCGGTTTCATTATAGCATAGTCGAGTGTGCTCCATATGGCTTGCTATCTTACTTCTGTGAAGGGTCTCTGTAACTCTGTAGGCTGCTTCTTGTTTGTAGATGTAGGGATGTGTTAGAATAGACACACATTGATACACTCACGATACAATAGGAAGGAGACCCCATGCCGCCAGACAGCAATCCGTCTCAAAGAAAGCGGCGTAAGGTACATACAGGTGGTACAGGGAGTTCCGAGGTACTGCTGCCTACTACCAATGACAAGATGCCTCTCCCAATAACGCAGCATTTGCACCAGGAGGATGATTACCCAGAACCGCCGCGCCGGGGTACGAGCGTTGTTCGCCTGAATAATCCTGTACCACCGCGCACGACTGGCTCACAAGCATCAGCTATTCCCCCACGACGGCAGCAACGAATACGAGATTCGTCTCCGCCGCGTCTGCACACTACGACCCAGCAACGCAAGAAGAACAGAACGGTACACTGGTTGTTGCCGCTAGGTATTGGCATGATGGCAATGCTTGTGCTTTGGGTGACTGCCTCGTGGCTTCTTGCCTGGACTACGCAGCGCTACGACGATATTCGTTACGGCATTCCACGCACGTACCAGACCGATGCCGTGGTGGGTCATGGCGGTGACTCAGCCGCACATCCAAGCCACTTCATCGCTCTCAACTTGAATCGTCAAGCAGTGGTTATCGAACTTATGGCGGGCGACCCTGCTAAATCCTTCACCTATGTCGTTCCCTTCTACATCGTGGCTCAGGGTGCTGAACTGACTCCCATCACAGTCGAATTCCGCGATGTGACTGGCAACCATAGAAAGGATATGATTATCCATATTCACTTGCATTCACAGGATCAAACCTTTGTTTTTGTGAACGACGGCACGAAGTTCAGGCCCCCCAACGCCAACGATACTATCCACCTCTAGTACAAAAAGCGGGCATGGTGACTGCAAGCAACAGCAAGGCCAGCGCAAGGTCTAGGACGACCGCAAGGGCCGTCCCCTACTCGTGAGGCACTACCTACCATAACGCGTAGAGTAGAGGCGCTCCCTTGCGGTTGCCATACCTGTCCATCTACGGCGCTCCTGGCCTGCTATACAGCGGTTGCTAGGACCTATCACTTTGGACGGAGCACGTAGTATCTGCCTCCTAATATGTACGTTAGGATGTCTCTCCTCATGAGGATTTGCTATAATAGCCAAAAAAGGAGAGTCCGCACTGAGGGTAGATGATACTGAAGTACTTAAAAATAAGCATATATGAGCTATATGCTACTGCACTAATCGCATTTGCAAGCGGGCTGCGTATACTGCTGGCGGCTCTAGGCTGGCCCCCGACCAATGCAGATGAGGGCACAATGGGCATTATGGCTCTGCACGTTGCCTACCGTGGCGAACGTCCCTTGCTCTTCTACGGCCAGAACTATATGGGTTCTCTAGAGGCGTATCTTGGTGCGTTGTTTTTTCATCTGCTAGGACCATCACTCTTCGCACTACGCCTCGGTGTTATTCTGCTAGTAACACTCTTTTTTGTAAGTACTTACCTATTGGCAAGCTTGCTGTATTCCAAAAAGGTTGCTCTAGTCACCCTGGCGCTGTTAGGCCTTGGTTCCATTCCGGTCTTTACACGCCAGATAATTGCCACGGGCGGTTCCTCACAAACGCTCCTTTTCGGCTCACTTGCCTTCCTGCTGGCGGCGTGGCTTTCGTATACTTACGTTCCACGATCTGCTATGCGCCTCAAATTGTTGCGCCTGCTAGGCTATGCCACGTGGGGGCTTGTTATCGGTCTGGGCTTGTGGAGTGATATGGTCGTCTTACCCTTCTTCGCAATGGCGGGCCTACTGCTGCTAGTGTTTTGCTGGCGTGAGCTGTGGTGGGCCTGGATTGCGCTACTGATGGGTAGCATTGTTGGTGCTGTGCCTATTATCTACTACAACTTCAAGCATGGACAAAACTCTGTATCCACACTGCTTGGGCTTTTTCATGGTACCACTTCACAAGCTCCGCATAATTTGCACGGGCTGCTTCACGGCATCATGAGCACGATTCTGGTCAGCATCCCTACTGCAACCGGCAGTCCCTTTTGCCCAGTGATAGAGCTTCCCTGGTTGGGCGATAACAGCCCACACACTGTGCAATGCACTCTCGCTCATGCAAGCTGGGGTTTGGGTTATCTCGCTCTGTTAGGCTTGGCCTTGCTGCTTGCCCTAAGAGCGCTCTGGCTGTTACGCTCGCAAATTCAAATGGGATCAGCGGAGAAGAGGCAGACGTTGGTACGCTCTATTGCACACCTGATGTTACTTGCTAGCGCAGTGCTGGCGATAGCTATCTACTGCGTAAGCTCTGCCCCGACGGATTGGCCCGGCTTCCATGCACGTTATCTTGTCGGACTGCTGATTATCACACCTGCAATACTCGCACCACTTTGCAATGCGGCAATGCCACAAAGGTCCGCGTATCCTTCGGTAAGTATATTGCTCAGTTGTGGTATCTTTCTGTTGATAGGTGCCTCATTCTTGGCAGGAACGTTTGTTACCTTTAGCGAAGTTGCTCGTACACAAGCCGCCAACCAACGTCAGGCAGATCTTATTCATCACCTTGTAAACATTGGCGCAACCCACATCTATACTGACTACTGGACGTGTAATAACCTGGCCTTCGGCAGCAATGAGCGCATTATCTGCAGCGTTTTGGATGGAAACCTGCAACCTAGCCATAACCGCGTCCCACGCTATAACGACATCGTGAGTGCTGATCCTCACGCGGCCTACGTCTTCCCGCTAGGGCTTACTCAACTCTCTGCCGTTCAAAAAAGGGTGCATCAAGCCCCTGGCAAATATCGGTCCTTCTCTTTTGATGGCTATGTTGTGTATCAAAAGCAGGGATCGCGGCGCTGGCAAAGACTATGAAACGCGACTTTTACGTCGCTGCGGGAAAAGGGCTGCAAAAGTATTGACAGCCCTACGCTAGAGTGCTATTATAGCTTCGTCAAAGGACAAGCCTGTATGTGCAGGTGAATCGGTGATTATAGCGAAGAGGGTACACCCGTTCCCTTCCCGAACACGGAAGTTAAGCTCTTCAGCTCTGACGATACTTTGGGGGTAGCCCCACGGGAAAATAGGACATCGCCGCTTCACCCGCCCATACGGGCTTTTTTTTGTTCCTGTATGGTGCAAACCAACAAACCTTTGGATAAATCACACAGTCCCCCTACGGCTGCCGTTCTAGCAGGCTACGATGCTCGTCTTGCGGTCTTGGTGCGTCTTCGTAGATTGATGGCTTGAGAATGCCGATGTAGGGCAGGTTGCGATAGCGCTGTGCATAATCCAGTCCGTAGCCAACGACGAACTTGTCGGGGATGTGGAATCCGACATAGTCGATTTTGACAGCTTTGACGCGCTCGCGCTCTTTGTCTAGCAATGCACAAATGCGTAGGCTCAAGGGATTGCGTTGCTTCAGCACCTCTACGAGGTAGTGCAATGTGTGTCCGCTATCAACGATGTCCTCAATGATCAGTACGTGTTTCTGGTTGATGGGGCCTTCAAGGTCTTTGAGGATACGCACCACGCCACTGGAGTTTGTGCTGTTGCCATAACTTGCTACGGCTATATAGTCCATCTCCAGTGGCAGCTTGATTGCACGCGAGAGGTCGGCGATAAAGTGGATGGCACCTTTGAGCGTACCGAGCAAGAGCAGGGGCTTGCCTTGATAGTATTGGGTGATCTGCTCTGCTAACTCGGCGATCTTGGCACGCAGTTGTTGCTCTGTAATAATAATCTCTGCAATGTCCTTGTACATGGCCTCCCTCTGGCGTCATCAATCACACCCCTACGAGAACGTTGTAATTGATAAGCGCAGTATATGTTGTGTAGCACTCGTTAGACGTACGCGGTTATCGAGAGTGACACCCGCTAGCCAGACGCAATGTGCTGGTGCGAAGAAGAGCGGTATGCTTGCGCGTTCCGTGCGTGCAATATGCTTGTCTACCAGTATATCTTGTATTTTTTTCTCTTGCTGCATACCTAGTGGCTGCATACGGTCACCAGGGCGACGCGTGCGCACACGTAGCGTGGAACCTAGAGATACTCTGTCAATGTATACAGCATAACGCGTAGTCGGCAGCAAGTGCCACACTTTTGTCCACTCTTGCTCGCGCAGTGCCAATCGCACCTCTTGCTCTAACACCTTTGGCAGTGTCTCAGCAATGGCAATCCACTGCGTCCCTGGCACGAGCACGCGTCCTGGGATAGGCAATATTACCTCTTGTTGAAGAGGCTCTACATCTGCTTTATCATGCTCGTCGTGGTCCGCATGCATCGTGCTCTGTTCAAAGATTACGGTATCACTTGTAGCGCGTCGAAGATTGAGTTGATGAGGCAGGTGGAGCATTCTACCTTCGCCATCACGCTCTATGAATTGCTCGATGAGTTTGTAGTGACGCAATTCCAAGGGCGATTGTCCCGTACTGAGTCGAGCAGCCACATGCCGTAATAGGTGACGTTGCAGGCTGAGTGGTTGTGATCGTAATGCGCGAATATTCAATTGAATGGCATTGTCGTTCTCCGCTACGACGACCTCAGGCCAACATTGTTCAACCTGCTGTTCGATCCATGTGGCGTCTACTTGCATGACTTCGCCCGTATGCAGTAACGTCGCTCGTATACCTGGATTCATTGATTGTAGTAAAGGGAGCAGTTCGTGACGAACGCGGTTGCGCAGGAAACGCGGGTCTGTATTGCTCGCGTCCTCTAGCGGTGTGAGGTGATGCTGTTGACAGTAGGCTAGCGTATCCGCGTGGGTCACACAGAGCAGCGGACGAATAACATCCTGCTGGCGCGGCAATAAGCCAACCATGCTAGCAATGCCACCACCGCGTAGCCAATGCAGCAAGAGCGTCTCTACTTGGTCATCGCTGTGGTGGGCCACAGCAATCGGCACCTGCGCCGTTGCCCCAGTACGCTCTCGCAGTTCCTGGGCCACTGCACGCAAGAAGCGGTAGCGTGCGATACGCGCAGCATCCTCCAGCGAGCGCTGTTCTCGCCGTGCCAGGGCGGGAACGTCTACTACACCGAGGGTATAGGGAATTTGCCATTGCTCGGCGAGTCGTGCTAGCGCCCGCGCATCTTCAGCACTAGCAGCGCCGCGTAGTTGATGGTCGAGGTGTGCGGCCTGTACCTGCACGTCAGGGTAGCGCTTGCCAGGTCCGCAGAGTTGCAACAGCAGGTGCAAGAGACATAGTGAATCAGCTCCCCCCGAAACGGCTACGAGGACTGTATCATCTTGAGGAAAGAGCTGATGTTGTTCGATGTATGCCCCAACTGTCTCGACCATATCCTGCATAATTGCACCCACTACGCCTACTATGATACAATATAGTCAATTATAGCACCCATCGGAACGTGAACAATGGCAGTACGAAAGATCATTACAACTGAAAATCCCATTCTTCGCCAGAGGGCAAAAAGGGTACATCGCTTTGATCCCTCGCTGCAGAGACTGGTGAGTGATATGTTTGAAACGATGCATGTCGCGAACGGTGTAGGATTGGCTGCGCCGCAGATTGCTCAATCAATTCGCGTCTTCGTGGCTGCGTATGAAGATCAGCAAGTGGCTATCTTCAATCCAGAAATTGTCAAGGCTGAAGGCGAGGAACGGGGAACGGAGGGTTGCCTGAGCATTCCTGGCTATATCGGCGAGAACATTCGTCGTGCCACCAAGATTCTCGTCAAAGGACAGGATGTACGCGGCAAGCAGATCCGTATCCCTGCCGAAGGCTGGTTTGCTCGCATTTTGCAGCACGAGATCGACCATCTGGATGGTATCCTCTTCATCGACCGCCTGGATAGGCCAGAAGACTTGCACGAGGTGACGGAGGAGGAAGTTGAGGAGATGGCTACAAAGGATAAACAGAGACAATAAAGAACCATTTCCGCGTGCGGAAATGGTTCTTTATTGTATTACAGCTTTTGCTGTTTTCGTAGCATGGGCATTGTGTGCTTGCCGAGGGACTGCTCGCAACCTAGGCATATATAGAAACCCTCTTCACGATAGTAGAGTTCATCTATAGAAAAGTGCAGGTAGCAGATGCCGCAACGCGTGGAGTCTGGCAGGCTTGCTATTTGGCGGTCTCGCGCAAAGAGTTCACGCAGTGACTGGATCAGGCACTCGAAGTCAAACCTTCCCGTATAACCCCGCTCTACTGCTTGTAGTGATGTTATTGGGGGCAACGCGCCAGTCGTATTGCTAGCGCGTACCTCTCGACGACTTACAAATGAACTGTTGTTATTCGATGCTGCATTGCCAGAACCCGATGTATAATTGCTGCTCAAGACGAATATCTCCACATTATTTGCTGAGGATAGTACTCCTTTCAAGTATACTTGGATATGTTACATAACGCAAGACCTGATTCGAGTGTTCCCCATTACTTCGAGCTCGAAGACAGGGAAGCCACGAGCCGATCATGCAACATGCTCACCAGTTCAAGCGCCTCCTGCTGTTGCGGCGTGACAGAGGGCTGACGTTCTAACTGCAGCTTATAGCTCTGAAGAGCCACCCCTAGGGCAAGCACTTCCCGCAGGGTGGCTTGAATAGTCAGTACGAGCCCGTGCTCGTTGACAGCTCCCTGCCCCAAGGTGAGCAGGTGGCGCTCGTGCTCATAGACCTCTCTGGAGACCAGAAGCATCGACCCACTGGGCTGCTGACTATGATCCAGCTTCCAGCCGAGCTCCAAGCCA
>JAFAXQ010000181.1 GCA_019240835.1 Ktedonobacteraceae bacterium | reverse complement strand
GGTATCCAACGACGTAGACCCATTACCCCCGCCTCTTTTCTGGCCGAAGTGCGCCCAGGGGACTACGTAGTACATCAGGAGCATGGTATTGGCCGCTTCGATGGGCTTGTTCAGTTGAATTTAACCGGTGTCGAGCGAGAGTATCTGCTGATACAGTATGCAGGTACAGACAAGCTCTATATTCCTACTGATCAGCTTGATCGTGTGACACGCTATATTGGCATGGGTGACACCATTCCTGCGCTTAGCAAACTAGGCACAACCGAATGGACGCGTGCTAAAGCCAAGGTGAAGGAAAACGTACAGGATATTGCGCGTGATCTCTTGCGACTCTACGGCCAGCGCGAAGCCACACAGGGACACGCTTTCCCACCCGATGCTGAGCAACCCTGGTTACAAGAGTTGGAAGATGCCTTCCCCTACGAAGAGACTCCCGACCAGGCACGTGCTATTGAAGAAGTCAAGGCCGACATGGAGCGCCCTCGCCCAATGGACAGGCTCATCTGCGGTGATGTCGGGTATGGCAAGACAGAGGTTGCCCTACGCGCAGCATTCAAGGCAGTGCTCGATCAGTGCCAAGTAGCTATTCTCGTACCAACGACAGTACTGGCCTTGCAGCACTACAACACATTCAGGGAGCGTTTGAAACCTTACCCAGTACGAGTAGAACTGCTTAGCCGCTTCCGCTCTGAAAAAGAGCAGAAGCAAGTATTAGAAGATGTTGCCCTTGGCAAGGTCGATATCGTCATTGGCACCCACCGTTTACTACAAAAGGACGTCGTCTTCTCCAGCCTCGGCCTGTTGATAGTCGACGAAGAGCAGCGTTTCGGTGTGGTGCATAAAGAGCGTCTCAAGCAAATGCGCACTGAAGTTGACGTGCTCACCATGACTGCAACGCCCATTCCGCGTACCTTGCACATGTCGCTAGTTAATCTACGCGATATGAGTGTCATCGAGACGGCTCCACAGGAGCGTCTACCTATTCATACCACCATTCGCGAATATGACGAAGCACTCATACGAGAGGCTATTATCCGCGAAATCGACCGTGGTGGCCAGGTCTTCTTCGTACACAACCGCGTCCAGGGTATTCAGGTTATTGCACAGAAATTGCAACGTCTCATCCCCGAAGCACGCATCGCCGTAGGGCATGGACAGATGAATGAAGAGCAGCTCGAACGTGTCATGATCGATTTCTCAAATGGTGAGTATGACGTATTGGTTTCAACTACTATCATCGAAAACGGTTTGGATATCCCTAATGCCAATACTATTATCGTAAACAACGCAGCTTACTTCGGTCTGTCGCAGCTCTATCAGTTGCGCGGGCGTGTAGGCCGGGCGACGCAACAAGCATACGCCTACCTCTTCTACAGCAAGGAAGTCAAGCTCACTCCCATTCAGGAAAAGCGTTTACGTGTTATCTTTGAGGCGACGGAATTGGGTGCTGGTTTCCGTATCGCTATGAAGGACCTAGAGATTCGTGGTGCTGGCAACTTGCTTGGCAGTGAACAATCAGGCTCTATGAACGCAGTTGGCTTTGATCTTTACAGTAAGCTTCTCGCCGAGACCGTGCAGGAGATACAAGGGAAACAGGTCGAAACAAGTACACCAAGTGCCACGATTGATCTTCCTCTTGATGCCTATCTGCCAGATGCATACATTGGGGACCGCACGCTTAAAGTAAACTTCTATCAACGTCTCGCTAATTTGAGCACGCTACAACAGGTAGAGGCCATGACTGCCGAGATGAGCGACCGCTTTGGTGCCCCACCACCAGCGGTACAGAATCTCCTCACGCTTGTACGCCTCAAAGTAGAAGCAACCAGGCTAGGGCTTGAGTCTATTGCGATCAAAGATAATGAATTCGTACTTACTGTCAAACGTACAGTTATTCCCAATCGTATTGTGCTCTATCGCCGTTTTCGCAACGAGGCACGTGTGCAACAAGGGGTCATCCGTATCCCACGGCGTCTCTTAGGACCAAATTGGCTGGAACAACTCGGAGAACTCTTGCCAGCAATCACTACAACGGCATCAACGACATGACAGTGATAATTAGACTGTATGGCGTGTATGCATGAGATGGAGCATTAGTGCTTGTTTGTAATCTAGCACGCTGACCTGCCCACTTTTAATCACCTGAGCAGCCAAGCTGAGTAGAGTAGAGACAACCTGTAAACGTGTTTCATCCATGCGAGCTTGCTGGTGTACCAATTCGAGCAACTGTGATGGATTTTTTCCTGAAAGCTCTATACCAGCACGTACAGCTTCTATGCGCAGCCATATTATAAGCTGGTGGCGCATCTGCTCAAAAATAGCAACGTCCTCAACGCCAACGAGCATGACAGTGTGCGCACGCCGATCAACATCTGCCCCTGTTGTCTGTGCAGAGCGGGACGCGGGCATGGATTGCGGAATAGGTCGTGCCTGTGCTGGCGTGGGGGTCGTGGCGGCAGGAGGCTGTATTGTTTCGGGAGTCGGTTGAGAGTTATTTAGCGCGGTCACTCTAGCAGAAGGCGGTGTCGATGCAGTGACTGCATTACTTCCCTGTTTAGCAGCAGCAACTGTCGATTCCTGACTGCGAGCAGGAATAGAAGTTCGGGGAGCGTTCGGACTTAAGGGCACACTAGTTCTTGATGGAGGGAGTGCAGAAGACGTAGAAGAACGGGTAGATGCTTGCTGCCCCACAGACCTGTTCGTAGGGATGGGCGTATGAGCAGTGGGCGCGTCTACTTCGGTGTTCAGCTCGGTCAACTGATGACGAACCGCACGGCGCATTGTACCACTCGCCAGACGCCCGTCTGCTGGAGCAGCAGGCTTTGGCTCACCGCGTACCTCTTGCAGTTGTTGTTGTAATAGCATCGTTTGAGCTGCAATTTGCTCCCAGCTTAACTCTGCACGCTTATGGGAGTCCGTAGCAGTCCACAAAATAACCGGACGAGGACTGCCGAAGGCAGAATTGCTCTGTCGCGGCCCAGTAACATGATTACGCAATCCCTGAACTACTGACGCAGCAGAAGTCTCAATAAGCATACGAACATCCGGCATGCGCTTGCGCGCCTGCTCACCGAAAAAGCTACGATTACGCTGTACAAACTGAATGAAAAGACGCTCAATGTGGTGTTGCAAGTTGTCAGACATGACATCTATACGGTTCCAAGCAGTAAAATCGACAGAACTGAGGAAGAGCCAAACCTCTTGACGCTTCGCACGATCAACAGGACGCATGCGCAAGGAGCCTGTGCGATAATCATAGAATCGCGGATAACAGAAGTTGGCGATAATTGTCTCGGCTAATTCGGCTTTCAGCCTCGCCAATTCTGCGGGCGGAAGTTGACCAAGAGTAATGCCCATCACTAGACCCTCTTTCGTTCTACTGTGTACAGAATAAGCGCCTATAAATCTCTCACGGAACAAGCATAAGGGACCCCAAATTTAAACCATTAGAACCTTGGGTAGCTGATATCTTACCCGAAGATTGCACAATATGCAACGGAAGCCGCTGCTGAACTGCCATTATTGTACCAAACGACTGCGTAAGTGGTACAAGTGCTATAGACAGATGTACTAGGCCAGTGGGGACAGAAAAGTATTGCCGTAAGCCAAAAGACCTGCTCTGCAGCTTCACTACCATGCCCGGCTTCCAGGCGTTCGTTTGGCACCAATACGTCCCCGGAAAGTCGAAGCTCACCAGATGCTCCTGATTATGGCGGTCAGTAACAAATGCTATTGGCTGTAATGGAATCTCTGTTGGGGCAATGACGCGCCAATAGGTGGTCACCGTCATCCCCCCGCCAGCGACGCTAAAGGGATTGAGAGCATCGACACGAAATCCGATGAGATCAGCAACAGGGGCACCAGTAGTAGCGCTTGAAAAAGTGACCTGCACTGGATTGTCCACCTTTTGTACTAAGGGCTGTGTAAATGAACAGAAAGAAGCAGGAAGTTCTGGCAACAAGAATCTTCTATCGAGATTACTAGCAGCCTGTGTGAGAGAGTAAGGAGAAATAGTAGTAGGGGGCAAACCGCGTTTCAGTAACAAGTAGCCATCCTCAGCCGCCACCACACCATAGTGTCCACCTAAGATGACAGCCTTTACCTCACGAATATAGTCTGGAGAGCCAA
Source organism: Ktedonobacteraceae bacterium (assembly GCA_019240835.1). GTDB lineage: Bacteria > Chloroflexota > Ktedonobacteria > Ktedonobacterales > Ktedonobacteraceae > JAFATZ01. Next base: position 1,667 of record JAFAXQ010000181.1, on the reverse strand, counting down.
AGAAAGGATAGATCGTATTGCTGGTTACATCCAAAAAGATGTAATCAGCCTCGTCATCGGCATAGGGGAACAGGTAGATACTGCGGCGTTCACTGATATGCGGTACAAGATTTGACTGAGCAGAAACAGAGGCAGTGGGGGGAATCATAGCAATGAAACGATCTGCCAAAGCAAGATGAGCATTGGTTTGAGGCCATTGGAATCGCGGTGAGAAAGGCATAATATTGTCGCGTAGATAATCAAAGCGTATCACGCTAACCAATACATAGCCAAGGAGCAAAATAAGGAGACTTACGTGTGCCAGTCGCGCAAACTGAAAGTTCCAAGAACGCGGCAGCATGGCGAGAGGGAGTCGTGCCAATGCTAGGCGACGGACCCGCCTTTGCCACACAAAACTTAGTAGCTGTAACAGCCATATGGCTAGTACGATCGCTTCGATAGTTGCAAAGATGAGTACAGGCACGATTTCTGCACTGTAATGAAATAAACCGCTATACACCTGCGGATCATTACTGAGTAAATTTAAAGCCAGTGTGGGCAGAGCCAGTAGTAATATCCAGGGAGCAAGCAGCGGCAAAAACCCGGCTGGAACGAGAAGACCACGCAGGTACAGCAAATGGTCACGCTGCAACACAAAGTTTCTCAGTGTATTACCAGGATGAGCTAAAAGGGTAAGAGCAATCTTGAAGGGATTACTCCCCAAGTAAGTATAGCGCGAAGTAAGCAGTGAGTGACCGAGCGGACTGAAGAGATGGAGCACAAGCAAGCTCATTCCTGTCCAAGCAAAAGCAAGTAGAACGAGTAGTGAGCCACTGCGCCAGCGACGCTGAAAGATAATCGACCACAGACCAAACATCACGACTAGCCCAGCAATCTCTTCTTTGCACGCCATAGATAGAATCGCAAAGACAAACAACCAGACCGTTCGTCGGGTATACATAAAGTACAAAGTGAATAGAAGCAGAGCGGCAGTGAAGGTCACGGCGTGAAAGTCAAAAACTGTGGCTCTCTGTTGTGCTGGGTAAAGCAAGTAAAGTAGTGCTATAACAGCGCCCGCCCACTCATTGCGTAGTCGCAGGCGTGCTAACCAAAAAGCTGGAAAGGCTCCGCTTGCGACAACTAGTGTTTGCAACACCAATAAAGTTTTGGGATTGGGCACAATCAGATAAAATAATGCTACCAGGAAGAGAATAGGCTCAACGTGAAGGGCAAAACGTGAAATGCCAGCGAGACCAGAACAGTTGGTGTCATTGATAGCATTACAAATAGTTTGACGCAACCATTGTCCATGCACAGTATTCCAAATCGCCTGATCCATGATACCCAAGTCCTCTGCATGTGTTAAGTACACATCATGCATGCCTGTCAGGTAGTAAATAAAAAAGCCCGAAAACAGCAGAAAAGCAGTAGCAACCAACCCAGTTGCAATCCAGAATGAGCGTCCACAAGGTAGAGGGTCAGGAGCAGGATACAGGTAGGTACGGTTCAAAAAGATCGAGATGCGTTTGCGCAAAGCAACGTTACTCACTCATGACACCTCTTTCAGCAACGACTTGGCTAGGAAAGTTTGCTACACTGTCTATTCTTCCTTCTGGCTCATTTTCGGGGATCAGAGTCATATTTTGCACTGGAGGAAGTTGCTTTCCTCCAGCTAGATAGGCAATGGT
>JAFAXQ010000121.1 GCA_019240835.1 Ktedonobacteraceae bacterium | reverse complement strand
TCAATCAGGGGCAGGTCACCACCAAGGATGGATACTGGTTGCCAGTGCGCTTCGACGAATTGTACATCGGCGTGGAATGCTGCTGCGCTGACTTGCTTGACAGGGGACGAAGGCATCGTTGGTGTGCTCATGTCTCTCTTCCTTGCTTTGGCTCCTGGCCTCGTGGGATAGTTTATTACTCTATACTACGTATAGAAACCTAAAAAGAGATCAGCGCTAGTAGAAACTCAGGAGGAAAAGTGTTTGCAGACGGAGAAAGATATACTTTCCATGCTGGTGAATAGTTGGATTGCAGCCTTCAATGCCCATGACGTGGAGCAGATTGTTGCTCTGTACGCAAAGGATGCCGAGTTATTTGATACGGGGATGAGGAGGCCGCGCAAAGGGCACAACGAGATTGCATATTGGTTTGCGCAACGTTTCCAGCAGATGCCCACCATCCAGTACACTCCAACAAAGAGCTTCTTCAATGAGGGAGAAGCAGTAATCTGCTGGATTACTCGCGGGTATACGCCGCCAATACTACGGCAACGCTGGCTCTCGCGCCAGTTCCAAGTCGACGGCGTGAGTATTTTCCTGGTGCGTTCCGGCCTTATCCACTGGCAGCATGGCTACTATGACCACCTTCAAATCGTGGAGAAAGTACTTCCGGCACTGAGGTGGCTGCCGTTGAAGCTGTAGATGATGAGCAGCGCTGGCTCATTTCGTTCTGTGACATGCTCATAAAAGTGAGGAACAACATGAACAAGTGGACATATGCCAAGGGATTACACGATCTTGGCAACTCTGTATACGCCTATCTTCAACCGAACGGCACCTGGGGGTGGAGCAATGCTGGTCTAGTCACTGATGGCGAAGCATCTCTGCTGATCGACACTCTCTACGACTTGAGACTCACGCAGGACATGCTGGACACTATGCGTAAAGCGACTGCGGCAGCAGCTCAGATTGATATGGTTGTCAATACTCATGCCAACGGCGACCATTGCTACGGCAACCAACTGGTCGCCGACGCCCAGATCATCGCGTCGGAGTACACGGCACAGGAAATGAGCCAAGTGCCCCCCCAGATGATGGCAGGGCTGCTGAGACTGGCTCCGACGCTGGGACAACTTGGCGACTACGTGAGCCGCATCCTCGGGCCTTTCGACTTCAACAATATCACTTTGACACTGCCAAACAAGACTTTCACGGGCAAGCTGACCCTGAAGGTGGGGGACAAGATAGTTGAACTTGTAGAAGTGGGTCCGGCACACACAAGCGGCGACACACTGATCCACATTCCTGCTGACCGCGTCGTCTTCACGGGCGACATTCTGTTTACTGGCATCCACCCCGTCATGTGGAAAGGACCGATCGGCAACTGGATACGAGCGTGCGATCTGATCCTCGCAATGGATGTGGAGACCATCGTTGCTGGGCACGGTCCCATCACCGACAAAAAGGGAGTAGCCGAGCTTAAGGGCTACCTTGAGTACATCTCTCATGAGGCACGCACGCGCTACCAGGCTGGTATGCCCGCTTTTGAGGCTGCTAAAGATATTTCGATGGATCGTTACGCCTCTTGGAAGGACGGCGAGCGCATCGCCGTGACCGTCGCGTCGATTTACCGCGAACTGAGCGGCACTCAGACTCGTCCTGACATGGGCAGCCTGCTCAGCCAGATGGCTGAGTTAGCGCAGCGAGCGGGCATGCCAAAGGACGCGCAAAGCAAATAACGAGCTTCTGTTCCATCAGTTATAACATTGTTTCATGATAGCTAGTAGTTTGTCTTATTGGCAACAGCTTGGTTTATGTGGTATGGTAAAGGTACATAATGAATTTCTGCCTTGTGACAACTGGAAGACAGTTTCACAGATAGAAAGAAAAATGTAGTTATGTCCTAGTGAAAGAAGGGACGGTTTATAATCGTGAGCAACGCCGAACGGAAACGGACATCCCTGCTGGCCAACTTGGGCGATCTCAACCGACCTGTTCGTGTTAGACTTGTACGCGTCATGGGACGTGAGTGGTGGGCAATCGCTGCTGATGACACGTGGCCGGGTATGGTGATGGATCTGCGCCGCCTAGGCTTCGAATCAATGGCTATGGCTGATGAAGTACTTGTGCGCGAAGGCGTACCGGCATATGAACCACAAATGGACGGCCCTGCCTCTCTCAAAGAGCTACGGCCATTCCCAACCATCCATCCAACCATTCGCATCCACAAAGAAGCCTCCTCAACTAGATACTCCGACTGGGATGAAGCTGAGGAAGCAGACAAGCTTGAGCCAGAAGATCTGGACTACGACGAGTAGAGCACTCAGGTCTTTTTGATACACATTTCAGCAGGGGGTTCTAAGGAGTCTGTAAAGTTCCTTGGAAGCCCCTGCTGAATAGTTGCCACCCAGCGTATGGCACCACCTGCTAGTATAAGCAGCATTGGCTCAATAGGGGCACGGAAACGGGGAATGCCGTACAGAGCGATGCATTGCACGATGGTAAGGGTGATCATCAGGTAGATCAAGAGCAGTTCGCGCCAGTATTTCCTTGTCACAATCAGACCAAGCGCGGCTAATGCAAAGACGATTGGAGTGAGAATTTCCATCATAGCGACGACCAGATGGGAGGTGTCGCGCTCAGGAAAACGATTGATGGCTAGATCGGCCTCCTGAGAGGTAACTTGCCACATATTGACGAGATGTAAGCCGAGCAGATAGGGCATGGCAGCGAGGTGGCTTAGCATCCATTGCTCTGCATAGTACCTGTATGTGTTGTCGCGCCTCACCTCGCAGGCATCGGCACAATTTGCTGGAAATTGCCGAGCGACTGCTGGCACGGATTCGCTGGGTATGATCCAGATGCCCAGGTAATAGGGACGCTGCAGAATCATGTCGTTATAGGCACCTAACAATACTTTACCATCTCCAACTGCCACGGGCACGAGTGTGTGAGTGACAGCAAAGTTGCGTATCGTCCAGGGCGCAATCAGCACTAGAGAGATGAGCGAGACGGCAAGGGTCGTCTGCACCACAATACGCCACGAAAGAAGCTTCCTCCATCCCAACGCTACAGCCCACACTATACATAGGCTCAAGATGAGCAACCCGTTGGGCCGTGTGAGCGAAAGCAGGCCCAGCAGGATACCACTCAGCACTGCCAAGCTCCAACGCGGTGTACGTTGCTGATGGTAGAGCGCATAACAGAAAGCGAGCAGGAGGAAAGTATACACTGACTCAGAGTAGAGCCAACCGTCATAGATGAACAGAAATGGATAGATTGTCGCTAGCAAACCGATACAGAGGCCGACGCTCCTACCAAACAAGTCTTTAGCAAAACAGTAGATCAAAACGCACGTAGTTGAGCCAACAACGCTGAGCAAGAGACGCACTATGTGATCATGGGGGCCGAGTACACCGTACACAAGTGCAATCAGCGCTGGCCATAACGGAGCACGGTCTACCGTCTGCAAATGTGGTAGTAGACAGTAGCAGTGATCTCTGAGAATGTTGTATGCAATGCTCTGGTAAGTGAGCGAGTCGTGCAACGGAAAGTAATCGCGGGCAACCTTGCTATTGTAAAAATATCGTACAATCAGAGCGAGACCAAAAACAGCGAACACAGGCATTGTAAACAACAAGCGTAAGAGTTTCATGAGCAAACCGTTCTCAACAATATGTGATGTAAAACCTGTCATGAGCAATAACGGACGTTAGATACGAATGTAACGGAAGACATCTTTGTAACCACATGTTTGCTATATGCAGGCACCTGAAAAGAGAGAAAAGTCATAGTATATTTCCTCTGTTGCTCCATCTACGTTCTTCTCTCTAAGAACAAATGTTACCGAACAGAGGATCGGAAAATTATGGATATGTCACGGCATTTCAGAACTCTCATTATTATTACGTGGACTGTACTCGCACTCGCTGCCTGTAGTGGTAGCTCTTTCGACGCCTCATCATCTACACCATCTCCCAGTACACCATTGACAGCCGAGGAGATCATCACGCGCATGCAACAAGCTCCACTCAAGGATGCCACCTTCACTGAGCAGGTAAACAGCCAGACGGCAGGCTCTGCTGTTGGTATCCCCATCACTGTCGTAGCCACAGTGAAAGGCAATGGGCACTTGATCACCCATCCGAAGCGGGTTGAGGTACAGCTCTCTGGTACGGTTCCAGAGAGCACATTCTCGGCACAAAACGTCATCGTCGACGCATCTGGAAGCTATGTCCAAGTCAGTGGGGATACACACTGGAGCAAAACGAATAGTTCTGGTGCGACCGTAAGCAGTGTTGGTCCTGATCTTGTTCTCAACTATACGCAATTACAAGGAGCAACACTAGTTGGCTCGGAAATAATAAATGGTATAGCTACATGGCATTTGAAGGGTACGCCGCCTATCAATACCAATATTGTAGTAAATGGTGGTGTGACTAACATCACGAATGTGTCAAGCTCGACAGACGTGGCGGCAACCGAAGATATTTGGGTTCGCCAGGATAATTACTATCCCGTCAAGATAGAGGTCCAGACGACAAGCAACATTTCGGCACCAAGTACCACGATACACGTGGCGGCAAATGAGCACATTCTCTTCACAGCATGGGATACGGGTATCACAATTTCGACGCCGCAAGAGTGAATGGTCCAATGGCGCGAAACTTCTGGTAGCGTCTCTCTATTAATTGCTCGGGAGCGATTCGTGTAAGTTCAGAGAGATGCTTGCATAATGCCGCTTGCAGGTTAGTGGCGGCAACGGCATGGTTGCGATGCGCACCTCCCAGCGGTTCTGCAATGAGCTCATCAACGACTTGTGCGTCCATAAGTTCTTGAGCACTAATGCGCATGGCTTCGGCTGCTTGTGGTGCAAACGCTTTATCACGCCAGAGAATAGATGCAGCCGCTTCTGGAGCGGCAACTGTATAAATGCTGTGTTGTAGCATTAAGAGGCGATCAGCAACGCTAATGGCAAGCGCGCCGCCGCTGCCACCTTCTCCGATGACAACGGCTATGATCGGCACGCGCAAACGAGACATCAGGTACAAATTCGTCGCGATGGCCTCTGATTGACCACGTTCCTCGTCTGCCAAAGCAGGGAAAGCTCCAGGGGTGTCAATGAGACAGATGAGCGGGAAAGCCAACTTTTCCGCCAACTTCATTACACGGGCTGCCTTGCGGTAGCCTTCGGGATGAGGCATGCCGAAGTTGTGGTACTCTTTCTCTTTGCTATCTCGACCCTTTTGATGGCAGATGAACATCACTGTCATACGAGCTAAAGTTGCCAGACCAGCCAAGATAGCATGGTCATCGCCAAAAGCACGATCGCCATGTAACTCAAAAAAATCCTGGCACATCAGACGAATATAGTCTGCTGCATAAGGCCGATCTTTATGGCGGGCGACTTGTACTGTCTGCCATGCAGTGAGATGAGTATAGATTTCTCGTGTTTGCTCTTGCAAATCATGCGTCAATTGTTGGAGTTGTTCTTGTTCAGTAGGCTCAAGGTGACTTTTGTCTTGGAGCAGCGCTATTTTTTGGGCAAGTTCCGCCAGCGGCTTTTCAAATTCCAGGTCGTAATCCATTTGATCTCCTCTAGAGTATAGGCAGATAGGCTTCATTGGCTATTAGCCGGAAATGGATACCAAACCTCTAGCAGAGGAGCAAAGGCGAAGGAGCCTTGCCAACACCTGTCGTAATTGGTGTCTAGGAACGACAGCATCGATCAAGCCATGCTGAAAGACAAATTCGGCCGTCACAGCATCTTTCGGTAATGTTACATGCATGAACTGCTCAATGACGCGTGGTCCAGCAAAGCAGACAAGACTACCTGGCTCGGCAAGGATAACATCGCCTAGCATAGCAAAGCTGGCAGTGACACCACCCGTTGTAGGATCCGTTAAGAGGCTATAGTAGGGAATACCAGCCGCTCCTAGTTTCGCCAATGCAGCGGCCGTCTTGGCCATCTGCATCAATGAGAAAATGCCTTCTTGCATACGCGCCCCACCAGAAGCTGAGGCGATCAGAACCGGAATACGCCGCTCAAGACCTAGTTCGATTGTGCGCGTAATCTTCTCTCCAACTGCTGCTCCCATGCTTCCACCAATAAAACGAAAATCCATGACGGCAAGCGCAAGTGGGTAACCTTCAATGGTCGCGTGGCCAATAACAACCGACTCATTTAAATCGACCTTCTGGCGTTCACTCAGCAGCTTTTCTGCGTAGAGCTGTGCTTGGCTGACAAAATGAAGTGGATCCGCCGATATAAGATCTGCATCTACTTCAACGAAACTACCCTGGTCTACCAGCAGTTCAATGCGCTCATAAGCGGTAAGCTTGAAATGGTAGTTACATCGTGGACATACTTTTAGATTTCTCTGCCAATCTCTCCCATAGAGAATTTCACGACACTTCTGACACTTCACGGCGAGATTGTTAGGAATAACGCTCACCGATACTTTTGCTTGCAGTGCAGAGGAGGATTGTGCTTCCTGCGCTGGCTGGACGATTTCTTGTAGCATACCTATCACAAACTCTTTCGTCGATCACTATCTCTACAGCTTTAATCAACATATCTGAGCAGTAAAACAAGCAATTGTATGCTCATACAAGAGTTTGCTTGATAGGCATTACTAGGAAATTACCAAACATCAAATCTTTCAGCCACGACAAGTTGATTGCTAAATGATGATTCAATGATCTGTTCTTCTTTAATCTCTCATCTTATACTTTCAAGAGTTAGCGGACATCCTGTAGGAGATGTAAAGCATCCCATCACACGTTCAATGTGTGAGTGGAAAGCATATATGAACGTCAGATCGTCGTGTTGCCTGAGTTACTCGCGTAATCGCAGAAAGAGTGGTCAGACTTATGGTAGAGCAGGTCTTTGATGTTGCTATCGTTGGCGGTGGTCCCTCAGGAACCACCTGCGCAGCTCTGTTGGCGAAGAAAGGGCATAGTGTTCTGCTCATCGAAAAAGAGAAGTTTCCCCGCTACCACATTGGTGAGTCCACTGTTCCGGGAATACTCCCTGTACTTGAAGAGTTGGGAATTGTTGAGGAAATGGCACAGCATGCCTTTGTCATAAAACGAGGGATCACACTAGTCTGGGGTAAAGATCGCAAGCCCTGGGATGTGAATTTCGCTGATGCTGGGCCGCTCACTGGGCCATACGACCACGCTTTTCAAGTAGTACGCTCCGAATTCGATAGCATCTTGCTGACCAATGCGCGTCGCTCTGGGGTGGCCGTCTTGGAGGAAACGTCAGTAGTGGACTTCCTCTTCGAGCAGGGTCGCTGTTGTGGTCTGAAATATGTTCAGGGTCAAAATGGTATGCAATCAACGGTACGAGCACGCTTTATTGTTGATGCTAGCGGACAAAATACCCTCCTTGCACGTAAGTATGATTTATTGGAGTGGGATGAAGGGTTGAAAAATGTTGCAATCTGGGCCTACTACCAGGGAGGGAAGGCGCTCGACGGATATGCGGCTGGCAACATTTTGGTCGAGAACATGCAAGATGGCTGGTTATGGCTAATCCCTTTGCATGACGGGACTCAGAGTATCGGGCTGGTGATGCCCGCAGGCCATACTGGAGGACGTCAGGCTCTTGAACAGAAATTTCAAGACATGATAGCCTCTTCGGTGGAGACGAGAAGGCTGCTGGCTTCCGCTCAACGAGCCAGCAATTATCGGACAGCGCGTGACTGGTCTTATAAAAGCAAGACCTTTTATGGTTCCGGCTTTTTGTTGACAGGGGATGCAGCCGGGTTTGTTGATCCTCTGTTCTCTACCGGGGTCTTTCTGGCCTTGAGAGGCGGTAGTCTGGCCAGTGCGACCATAGATAGACTGTTCAAGGAACCGGAAAAAGAGGCTGAGTTGCTGGCACGGTATGAGAAAAGCTATAGAGATTTTTTCGATGTGGTCATCTCCTTTGTCCACTTCTTTTATGACGCCAGCAAAACGAAAGAATCCTACTGGGAGAAAGCGCAGGAGCTGATCGACCCCATTCAACAAATGACCATTCGCCAGGATTTTATACGTCTGATTTCTGGGCAAGCCGGAATTGTTGATGTAATGAAACTCGACTGGTCGGAGGAAGTACAGGTATGAGTAGGGCAAGTAATGGAATCATTCCACCACATTCAAGGGAGCAATCGTCCATCATCGTGGATAGTCACATTCACGCACTTCCACCCCTGGTTATGACTACGTATCGAGCTTGGTTGGCTGAAACCCACCCAGCCAACGAAGGTCCTCCTCATCTGTGGACTTCACCAGCTTTCGAGCAACCCGACGAGCAGATAAGAGCGCTCGACGTAGATGGGGTTGCTAAGGCCCTGATCACGTTTAGTAGCAATGCGCCAGCAGCAATGCACGTCACTGCGCTAACACACAACTTGAAAGGGCCAGAGATGGTGCGTATGGTGAACGATCAGGTGATTACTTGGGCGAAGGCTAGTAATGGTCGGCTACTCCCAACTGCATGGATCGAGCCTCGCTTCGGTTCAGATGCCCTGGCGGAGATGGAACGCGTCGTGCAACATTCAGGCGTCCAAGCGATCTCTGTGCTGACTGCCTATAGAGGCCCAGGGCAGCCGCTACGTTTCCTGGATCATCCAATGTTCTTGCCTGTCCTTGAATACGCGGCAACCCTCAAGGTACCAGTGTATATTCATAGTAGCGGTCGTTTTAATGTCTTTGCCGATATGGCAGACTGCCCATTGCCAGAACCTGCCGCAACGTACCTCACAGGGGGACTTTCTATGCTAGTAGAGAGTACGCTCTGCTTGATCAGATTGGTTGTAAATGGGGTATTTGATCGCTTGCCTGATCTGCGTCTGGTTTTTGGGCAACTTGGCGGACTCTTCCCCTTTGTGCTCGGACGCTTTGATGTAATCTATGAACTCGTGGTGGCCGCTACCGCAAAAAGTGGTACAGATGAACCGCTAGAAGAAAAACAGGTCTTTGGGATCTGTCGACGTCTGCGTGATTATGCCGGACAGATCTATGTCGATACCCACTCTATGGATCAGGCCGCTATTCTCTGTGCGCTGGAGTCCCTAGGGCCAGATCGAGTCTTATATGGGTCAGACTTTCCGGTGACCCCAGCGCGCATAGGTCGCAAAGAAGCCTTGGATACTCTCCGATTGCTCCCTGTGAGTCAGGATGTGAAGGCTGCTGTTCTGGGCAAGAATGCGATGGCACTACTTTGCCTGGACAGCCTAGAAGAAAGTGTGAGCAAATGATTATCCATGTCGCCTTGTATCGCTTTCGCTCTGATGCGCCAGAAGAGCAGGTCGAAGCATGTATACGAGAGTTGCAATCCAGTACAAGGAGAACAGGGCTTGCATCCTGGTATTTGAGTGGTGCTCACTTGCCTCTCCCCGCTGACCAGACGGTGCGCGATATGGTCTATGATTTCGCCGCACTCTGGGGTTTTGCCGATCAGCAGGCACTGGACGAGTTTTCTAGGCATCCAGTAATAGCGCAGTGTGTTGCTATGTTTATACAACCAATACTGAACAGGCTTGCAATCGTCAATTTTATTGAAACAAGCGATGCCCACTGGCAACTGGCTGGAATAGAGGAGCAAAAGCATGTCTCTTGAGGGGAAACGGGTGCTGATTACAGGTGCAGCCTCTGGTATCGGTCAGGCCAGCGCGCAGATTTTTGCACAGGCAGGGGCACGTCTGGCGCTCCTCGATCGCGATGAGATGGGACTGCGTGCCACCGAACGCCTGCTGGAGTCCGTTCAGCCATTGCTCCTGACGACCGATATTGCTGATGAGAAAGCCGTAGAGACGGCTATCAAGATGGCCCTGAACCGACTTGGCCAAATTGACGTGGTGATGAACAACGCCGCAATTGTGGCAAACTGGGGACTCCCTCATGAGATATCAGATTCCCTATGGGATGAGGTATTCGCAATTAACCTGAAGGGAGTAGTCTACACTTGCCGCCATGTCCTTCCAGTAATGGAGACAGGAGGGGCAATTATCAATACTGCTAGCGTTTGTGGTGTTACTCGTGCGTGCGTGATGCGTGCTCCATATAACATCGCGAAGGCTGGAATTGTGGCCTTTACCCGCGATCTGGCCGTAGCATACGGCCCGCGTGGTATCCGCGCTAATGTCCTGGTGCCAGGATTTATCGATACCCCTATGTCCCGCCGTTTGGTCAAAGGACATGAGGAGAGCGCTCGTGCTGAAGAGGCAAGGATACCACTCCGGCGTCTTGGACGCGCAGATGAGGTGGCCCAAGCCGCAGCATTTTTAGCCAGCGATGCCGCATCCTATATTACCGGTAGTGTGCTCTTTATCGATGGCGGTATCGCACTGGTCTAAAGTTCACCTGCTTCACAAGGAAGCTCCTGGCAAAAGAGTTCTTGGTTGGAAAGGAATGACCTCTTCTATGCAGAGGAAAGCTGTAATTACTGGTCTGGGTGTCGTAGCGCCGAATGGTCTAGGGAGCAAAGCTTTTGGAGAAGCTCTCTGGCAAGGTCGGTCTGCCGTCAGGCGCATTTCCTGTTTCGATCCATCTGGACATGCTTCACAAATTGCTGGTGAGTGTCGCGATTTTGTACCTCAGGATGCTGGAATCACTCCAGACATGCTCGACCAAGATGATCGCATTGTTCATCTGGCTCTTGCGGCGGCGCGAGAAGCAGTCAAAGATGCCAACCTTGATGTGTCACATGAAGATGCAACACGCCTGGGCGTCAGCATTGCAAACGCGGTAACAGGAACAAAACGAATGGCAGAACATTTTGCCGTGCTAACGGATGGCGGTCTAGCACCGATTCACCCTGCCTGCACTCACCCCTTTATCCATAGAGCAGCAACCTTTAATACCGGATCCGCTGTTGTTGCGAACCATTTTGGGACAGAAGGAACATGCGCCACGATGGTAACAGGGTGTACCGGCGGAAACGATGCCGTCGGCTTTGCACTCGATGTGATTCGGCGTGGAGAAGCAGACGTGATGATAGTTGGCGCATCCGAAGCCCCTATCACACCTCTGGTAGTAGCTTGCTTTGATGTGATTGGAGCACTTTCGCAGAGAAATGACGATCCACAGCGTGCTTCTCGTCCCTTTGACCGAGACCGTGATGGCTTTGTCCTGGGAGAAGGCGCTGGCATCGTCATCTTGGAGGAGTGGGAACATGCTAGACGTCGTGGTGCCCACATCTACTGCGAGGTCAGTGGGTTTGGCAGCACCTGCAACGCATATCATATGACAGACCTTCCGTCAGAGGGAAAGGCTTTGAGCCGCTCTATCACCATTGCATTAGCCGACGCCGCTTGCCCAGTAGAACGGGTAGACTATGTGAATGCTCATGGAAGCTCCACCAGGCAGAATGCTATCTGTGAAACAAACGCCATAAAGCGTGCTCTTGGGCAAAAAGCGTACCAGACACCTGTGAGTTCTATTAAATCGATGATTGGCCATGCCCTGGCCGCCGCGAACGCTATCGAACTGGTTGCATGTGCCCTGGCATTTGAGCATAACATGCTGCCTCCTACGATCAATCTGGATGAGCCAGATCCAGCTTGTGATCTGGATTATATCCCTCATGTAGCACGGAATTGGCATGGCGACACCATTATCAGCCTCTCCAGTGGCTTCGGTGGCATTCATTCAACGGTTGTGCTGCAACGACAGAATTAGATACTGGAATGGGGAGAACATCGCATGAAACGCAAGGCTGTGATTACTGGCATTGGCTTGATTACCCCCGGTGGCATTACTTTGCCTGAGGTGTGGGAAACGCTGCTTCGTGGTCAATCAACTGCAAGGCCAATCGATATATTCGATGTCGCTCCCTACCCAGTCACGAAAGCAGGTATTGTAGAGGATAGAGATATCTTTGAGCCATTCCCAGCACGGTCGCTGAAGCGTATGGATCGCTTCTGTTCCCTGGCGATGGCTGCTACACATCGAGCGTTACAAGATAGCGGTATCGATCTGCAAAAGATCGAACCGTCATCCGCTGGCGTATATATTGGGAACATGTATGGTGGCTGGGGAGTGACCGATCCCAGCTTACGGCGGTTGCTGACGAATGGATACCGAGAAGTCAGCCCGTATGTAGCATCGGCTTGGTTCCCTACAGCACCGCAAGGGCAAATAACGATTCACTGGGGATTGGAAGGGTACAGCAAAACGATCATTGCAGATACTGCTAGCAGTGCGCTTGCTATTGGGTATGCCGCACAAGCTATTGAGGAAGAACGGGCTGATGTCATGCTTGCTGGCGGCGCTGAGTCGCCTATTACTCCCTATACCTATAGTTTCTGTGTTCGCAGCGGTCGGCTCAACCCTGCTGGTTATCGATTCTTCGATCCCGAAGGAACTGGTTTTCTGGTTGGGGAGGGAGCCGTTATCCTGGTGTTAGAGGAACTGAGGGCCGCACAACAACGCCATGCTCACATCTATGCGGAAGTAGCAGGTTGGGCTACCTGCTACCTCCCACGCGCAAATAGCCTCTGGAGCGATGAGGGTAAGCGGTTCTCGCGTCTCATTACACAAGCCCTCGATAATGCGCAAGTAACACCCGACGAAATAGACTACCTTGGCCTTGACGCACAGGGAATTTTGGTAGCAGATAGTGCGGAAGCACAAGCTGTGGGACGCGCTTTTGCAACATCATCACAACAACCTCTAGCTACTACATGCAAACCCACGTTGACCCACCTGTTAGG
>JAFAXQ010000229.1 GCA_019240835.1 Ktedonobacteraceae bacterium | reverse complement strand
GCGTTGATCTCGGCGGAACGATGTGCAGGCGCGTCCAAAATGAGCATCGGGCGGCTCTGCTGGTTGCGCTCAACGCGTATGTTGCTTATCCAGCTTAAGTCCTGCCCCTGCAACTGCTGCAACAGATGCGCCGCGTACTGTGTCTCATCTTCACGGTTGAAACGTATCTCCACCTGCTCACTATAGCGCAGCAGCTCGCTTACACTACCCTGCTTAACCAAGTTACCCTTCTGCAGAATGGCCACGCGGTTACATACCTGCTGCACTTCGTAAAGCACATGGCTAGAGAGAAAAATTGTCTTGCCCAGGGCAGCTAGACGTTGAATGAGGCGGCGAATCTCAATCACCCCAGTAGGGTCTAGCCCATTAGTAGGCTCGTCGAGCATCACCAGCTCGGGATCGCTCAGTAGCGCGGCGGCGATGCCTAGACGCTGCTTCATGCCAAGCGAGTACTTGCGGAAATGCAGCTTCTCATACGAACGCAACTCGACGAGTTCTAGTACTTCTTCCAGGCGGTGATCGTTGGCCTTCCCCAACACCATACCGGAAGCAGCGGCCACCACACGCAGATTGTCCAGACCCGATAGGTAGGGATAAAAAACTGGCGTTTCCACAATAGCGCCGGTGCGTTGTAGAATAGCGGGCAGTTGGTGCGCATTATCCATGCCAAAGAGCACAGCACGTCCCGCCGTTGGGCGAATCAGGCCAAGAAGCATACGAATAGTAGTCGTTTTCCCCGAACCATTCGGCCCCAAAAAGCCGAACACATCACCACGCACCACCTGCAGATGTACATCATTTACTGCAACAAGATTTCTAAAGACCTTAGTTAGACGACTAGTGCTGATAACTATAGAGCCATCATACTGAGGGAGAGTTTGATTGTCCCTCTCATTGCCTATGTCTCTTTCGTCCACTCCCGACTCCTTTTTGTAGTGAAACAAATTTCAAAAAATTGCACGTTCTTCATCATCAATTGCCCCCAAAGCTTTAAGCGCACTTTTCTGAGCCTCTGTCAAACCCTCCACTCCTGTGATATTTGTACGCTCGTATGGCCTATCGTGCCTCAGAGTTTTTAAGCACTCGCCAGTAGACACATTCCACAGCTTAATAGTTCCGCCACCACCACTGGCGAGCATCTGGCCGTCTGAACTGAAGGTGACCATTCTTACCCAACTGGCGTGACTGATCGAAGTGTTGAGGGCCTGACCAGTGCTGACATCCCATAGTCGCACATTATGGTCATCACCGCCACTGGCAAGCGTCTTGCCATCGGGGCTAAAGGCCACTGACCATACTCGGTTCGTGTGGCCGCGCAAAGTGTTGAGAGGCTGGCCAGTCCTGACATCCCATAGCCGTATACTGCTGTCCTCACTGCCGCTAGCCAGCACTTTGCCATCAGGACTGAAGGCCACTGCTCCTACCCAATTAGTGTGGCCGAGCAAAGTGTTGAGAATCTGGCCAGTGCTAACATCCCATAGTCGCATACGGTTATCGTTATCCTCACCGCCACTGGCGAGCATCTGGCCATCAGGACTGAAGGCCACTGCTCTTACCCAATCAGTGTGACCGAGCAAAGTGCTGAGAGGCTGGCCAGTCCTGACATCCCACAGTCGCACACTGTGGTCCTTGCCGCCGCTAGCCAGCATCTGGCCATCAGGACTGAAAGCAACTGAGTAAACAGTATTAGTGTGGCCGAGCAAAGTGTTGAGAGGCTGGCCAGTCCTGACATCCCACAGTCGCACGCTGTGGTCGTCACCGCCACTGGCGAGCATCTGGCCATCAGGACTGAAGACGACTGCTCTTATCCAGCTGGTGTGACCGAGCAGAGCATTGAGAGGCTGGCCAGTGCTGGTATCCCACAGTCGTATACTTTTATCCTCACTGCCACTACTAGCGAGCATCTTGCCACTAGGACTGAGAGCCACTGCTCTTATCCAACTGGTGTGACCGAGCAAAGCATTGAGAGGTTGACCAGTGCTGGCATCCCACAGTCGCAGACTTTTATCCTCACCGCCACTAGCCAGCACCTTGCCATCAGGACTGAAAGCAACCGAGTAAACAGAATTAGCGTGACCGAGCAAAGCATTGAGAGGCTGGCCAGTGCTGGCATCCCACAGTCGCACACTGCGATCCTCGCCGCCGCTAGCGAGCGTCTTGCCATCAGGGCTAAAGGCCACTGCTCTTACCCAATCAGTGTGACCGAGCAAAGTGCTGAGAGGCTGGCCAGTCCTGACATCCCACAGTCGCACACTTCCGTCATGACTGCCACTAGCCAGCATCTGGCCATCAGGACTGAAAGCAACTGAGTGAACACAATTAGTGTGACCGAGCAAAGTGTTGAGAGGCTGGCCAGTGCTGGCATCCCACAGTCGCACACTGCGGTCGTCACCGCCGCTGGCGAGCATCTGGCCATCAGGACTGAAGACGACTGCTCTTACCCAATCAATGTGACCGAGCAAAGTGTTGAGAGGCTGGCCAGTGCTGGCATCC
The DNA here is from genome assembly GCA_019240835.1 of Ktedonobacteraceae bacterium. Lineage (GTDB taxonomy): Bacteria > Chloroflexota > Ktedonobacteria > Ktedonobacterales > Ktedonobacteraceae > JAFATZ01. The sequence goes on along the minus strand of JAFAXQ010000229.1, from coordinate 5,952 downwards.
CACAGTCGTATACTTTTATCCTCGCTGCCACTAGCTAGGATGGTGCCATCAGGACTGAAAGTAACCGAGCAAACAGGATTAGTATGACCGAGCAAAGTGTTGAGAGGCTGGCCAGTCCTGACATCCCATAGTTGCACATCGTAGTTGTCACCCCTACTGGCTAGTCTTTTGCCATCAGGACTGAAGGCAACTGAATAAACCCAAGCAGTATGGTTTCGGCAGGTAAGTAGTGGCACGCCATCATTAGCGCGCCACACACGGATCGCGCCTGTGGCAGTTCCTGCAGCTACTAGCTCCCCGTTGGGGCTAAAGGCTATAGAAAAGATGCCGCCAAAGATGTCAGCAAAGACAGACGTCGCAAGATTTGCATACGCGAAATTGACTTCCCGAACAATCGCCCCTTGCAGATATGCTTGTCGTACTATCAGACGAGAAAAGTCATAGTTACGGAGGTCATATGCTAACTGAACCAATAGATTAAGCACATTTCCTGCTGCATAATTCGATTGTTGGACATCTACCTTACGTAGCCTGTGGAGAATAGTCTTGAACTTCTGCTCAAGTCCCTCTTTCCCCAAAGCAATGAAGAGTTGCTGTGCCACCGGAATAAGAATGAGGCGCTGTTGGCTTTCCCTCACATAGTTCTTAGCCTGCGCCTTCATCAGTGCGTGACTCTTAAACAAAAGCGTTATTCCCGTTGTGATCTCCTGACAGATATGTTCAATGAAACGATCTGTCATATACTCCATGACCATATTTTGTAACATGAAGCCCGTAGCGCTTGTTTCGATCAGATGACGTCGTCTCAAAGACTGCAAAGCTTCTTGTAGCTCACCCTTCGATATGGGGTATACGATATTCTCGCGCAAATCATGGCGCGCTACTGCCTCGCGCTCAATTGCTAGCCAGTACAAAATTTCCTGCTCAAGTGCTGATAATCGCCCAAATTGCTGGTCTAAGACATCGCGAATATCACTGGAGATGATCGGTCCTTCTTCGAGAAAGCCAGCGATCTCCCCATGAAAAACCTCCCAAATAAGCGGCGAGATAACCCTCAAGGCTTGTGGATTGCCCGCGTAGCGGTTGACGAGTGCATTCCAGGCTTGGTCCGAGCCAACTAGCCCTTTATCTTTCAAGATTGCTCGCCCTTCCCTTGCACTCAAACCTTGCAGTTGCCATGATCTCACCGGCGATTCAGTGCCTTCCATCAGCGCAACTTCTCGTAATTTCTCTCGACTTGTCAGCAGAAGGCAGCTTTGATGCTCCTTAGCTTCTCCTAGATGCTCAAGCAACCTGCCATAGCCCTCGTAGCCTTCGCGATAGTGACCAACACGGCCACCAGCTTGCAGTACAGATTCGGCATTGTCTAGGATGAGCAGACAACGATGCTTGTGCAAATATTCGATAAGGAGAAGAATTTGGCTGTCTGCGTCTTCCGGCAGCGCAGTGTGTTGTTGGTCTGAGAAAAATTGGATGCACTCTTGTAGAACGCTCTTTAAAGGTGGAGCATTGAGCAGAGAGCGCCAATAGACATAGCTGAAGTTATCTTTTACCTGATCTACTACTTTGGCAGCAAGGCTCGTCTTGCCTATACCACCCACGCCTACTATTGCCACGATACGACAGCGGTCAACCTGCACCCATTGCTGCAACTCGGCAAGTTCCTTGTCACGTCCATAAAACGATTCAGTGTGGGGAGCTTCTCCCCAATGGATATGACAATAGCCTTGCTGTAGGGTCGAGGGTTCATCTTCATTCTTTTTGCTCTGCTCTACGTTAGTAGGAACAACGGTAGCGTCTTCGGGTAAGCAGTTCTCAAGGGGAGAGGAAGTTGCGGAAGCTTCAGATGGATGAGCAGGCTTGGAATGGTACCATTGCAAGAAAGAGAGTAAGAGACCAAGTAAGCCAATGATCACTCCGATAACGATGGAGATAATCGTCAAAGTGCCAGTTGCCTGAGCAATATCTTGCTTGAGCAATATTAAGACGGTAGCAATAGCAAAGACAATGATAGTGGCCACGATGCTTATGATAGTCCAAAGCACCCAAGAAAGCCGTTTGCGTTTTTGGGGTTTATCGCGTTGATGTTTGAGTAGGGATGGGATCATACAAAAAGCTCTCTTGTTGCAATTGGCAATATACGGACCTTCTCGCACTACTGTATCACATCTATGTTAACGGTAGTGGCGATCCCTTGCGGTCGCCATGCTGCCTACGGCGTCGCGGTTTATTTGCACCCCTACCGACAATTGCCATGATATATGCTCTGGAACTATGGTCTCGCCATGCCGCCCATCCACGGCCTCGCACGTTCTCCACAGGTTTGCCCTGCCCTTTGCGGTCGCCATGCACGCGCTTCACGAAGGGTCAAGTGGCAGCGTAAACCAAAACGTTGATCCTTGCCCTTTGACGCTCTCTACGCCGACCTGCCCCTGGTGCTGTTCGATAATGGTGCGACAGATATGCAATCCAAGGCCCAGCCCTACACCGGAACCACTCTGCACGACTACCCCTGGTGCGCGGTAAAAGCGCTGCCAAATCCGCTCCTGTTCAGCGGGGGTGAGTCCCTGTCCCACATCTCGTACTGAGACGCATGCAGTCGTTCTTTCCACCTGGAGTGTGACTACAACGGGACAATGCGGCTCTGAGTATTTGAGCGCATTGCTTAGGTAGTTGGTCACCACTTGCCCGATACGGTCTGCATCGGCAATGAGTGGCATAGTCTCATAATCGGAGAGGTCCAGGGTAATGTTGCGAGTAGGAGCAAGGAGGCGTTGATCCTCGACTGCCTCACGAACAATGGTGACTAGGTCACATGCTTCCACATGCAGTTCCAGTTTCTCCGCTTGGATGCGCGACACGTCGATCAGGTCGCTCACGAGTCGGTTCTGGATACCTGCCTGCCGCTCCGCACGGTTCAGCCTCACTTGCACTTCTGTGAGCGCCTTGCGCAGGGTAGTACTATCTGCTGCTACGTCCTGCAAAGCTCTAGTCAAGCGGCGGTTGGCTAACTGAATATTGCCCTTGATGCTGGTCAAGGGGCTTCTCAGTTCATGGCTGGCGATGCCTAGGAAGGTATCCATGCGTTGGCGTGCGACCTCTGCCTCCGCTCGTGATGCCCGTTCGAGCACAAGCAGTTGGTCGCGTTCTTCCTCTAGGCGCCTACGCTTGGTCACATCGTGGTAGATGGCTACACCACCTACAATGCCGCCTTCCTGATCGCGCAGAGGGGCTCCACTCGTGCTGAACTGAATCGTCCGTCCATCCAGGCTGCGAACGATGACGTCAGTGACGTTTGCGCCTGTGAGCACCTCACCGCGCACAATGCGCCTCATTGGCCAGGCGTGCTCAGACAGGGGAGAGCCATGCTCATCGCGTATATTGACGCGGGCCATGCGCTCAGCGAGAGGCCAAGTGAGGAAGTCAGGCTGCATCCGTACTCCAAGCAGTTCTTGGAAGGCGTCGTTAGCCTGTACGATTCTTCCTGTGCTATCGTAGACCACCACGGCGTCGACCATCGCCTCGAAGATAGCTTCCAACCGACGCGTGCGGTTTGCTGTCTCGCGGCGCAGATGCGCAATCTCCAATCGTGCCTCCACACGAGCCAGCAGCTCATGAGCGGAAAACGGTTTGACCAGGTAATCATTGGCCCCGAGCTTGAGTCCCTCGATGGTCGCCTCTTCTCCGGCCCGCGCTGAGAGCAGGACCACTGGAATCGCGTTGGTTCGTGTATCAGCACATAGAGCCGCAAGCAGTGCAAAACCATCAAGTCCCGGCATCATCACATCCGAGAGGATCAGGTCGGGCAGCCAGTTCTGTGCGACCTGGAGAGCAGTTGTGCCATCAGCGACGAGTTGGAGTATGTAGAACGGACTCAGCAGCCGCTTCAGGTAGTCGCGCATGTCTGCGTTGTCGTCAACGACCAGAATGTGTGCTGTGGCTCTTCCTTGTTGCCCTGCTGACCTGAAAACGGGCGTCGGTGATGCAATGTTTGGGGCGTCTTGCGTACAGGTCTCTTCGACGGCTATACGCCCTACTGACCCTTGGCCGTCCTCTGGTAGCCAGCGCAATGCCTCTTGCACATAGGGAGTAGTCCCAAGTGCCGTGGAGGTCAGGGAACGCGCACCTCCCAGCCGATCACTTGGCAAATGAGAGAAGCCCTGGGGGATCGTCACCGTGAAGGTGGTGCCGCCCCCGACCACGCTGTTCACATGGATGCTTCCACCATGCAAGCGCACGAGTTCCTGGACTAGGGACAGGCCAATACCTGATCCTTCGTAGGTACGTGCGCGGGCTTTGGGCACGCGGTAGAAGCGTTCAAACAGATGGGGTAGGTGCTCGGCGGCAATGCCAATGCCCGTGTCCGCCACTGAGAGTTGTACGGTGTTACCTACCGCAGCGAGAGCCACACGCATCTCCCCGTCGAAGGTGAACTTGAAGGCGTTAGAAAGCAGGTTGAGGACGATTTTTTCCCACATCTCGCGGTCCACGTAGACGGGTTCAGGAAGCGGCGGACACTCCACGATGAGGCGCATGCCTGCTCGTTCGACGGCTGAACGAAACGTGCTGGCCAGATCAGTAGTGTAACTGGCCAAGTCGGTTGGTTCGTAGACAGCTTCCATGCGTTCTGCCTCAATGCGCGAGAAGTCAAGCAACGTATTGACTAGCTTGAGTTGGCGCAGCCCATTGCGATGCATCATCTCTAGAGAACTTCGTTGCGAGGCTGTGAGAGGATGCTCAGTATCGGCTAGCATAGTCTCCAAGGGGCCCAGCAGGAGTGTGAGAGGTGTACGAAACTCGTGGCTGACATTGCTGAAGAAGGCGGTTTTGGTCCGATCCAGTTGGGCGAGGGCCTCGGCGCGTTCGCACGCTTCCTGATAAGCGCGAGCTGCGGCTATCGCTGTCGCCACCTGGTCGGCAACCAGTGAAAAGAAGCCACGGTAGTCCTCGTCCAGCGCACGTCGGGGATTGATCCCTGCCACCATGAAGCCATAAGGACGGTCTTGTCCAGCTCTACTAATCGGTAAGACAAGGGCAGAGTGAGGAGTCGGGCCGTGAGACAGCAGATCTGCAATAGTGCCAAAGCGTGCTTCAAGATCATCAACCCGTTCCGGCTTGCCGCTGTGGGCCACCTGCACAAATGGCCACGGCGCAGATGGCTCATCCAGGGCGATGCTCTCGGGAGAGACAGTCGTGTGTGCAGGTATGCCAGAGGTACCCACAAGGCGAGCACACTTTTCGTCGGGGTCGAGCAGGTAGAGCAAGGTAAAAGGCAAGTCAGCGGGATTGTTGGCGAGCGTGCGCACTGCGACAGAGCAGACCTCCTCAAGACTACTGACCTCTGCAATATGGGCCGCTAGGGTACGCAATGTGCGCAAGCGCCGTGCGCTAATCACCTCCTCCGTCGTCTCGGTCACTGCACAGAATACGCCGCCCACCTCGCCAGCTTCATCACGAATGGCACTGTAGGAGAAGGTGAAGTATGCCTCTTCCAGGTAGCCATTGCGGTCTAGCAGGAGCAACTGATTCTCCGACCAAGTAGCGACACCCGTAGAGAGGACTCCGTGCAGCATAGGGCCTATCACATCCCAAATCTCTGACCAGCATTCATGGGCACGCTGACCCAATGCTCGGGGCTGCTTGCTCTTGCCCAGTATGGGACGATAGGCGTCATTGTAGAATTGGCGCAACTGCTCGCCCCAGAAAATGACGATTGGGAAGCGAGACGCCAGGCAAATGCTGACGGCGGTACGCAGACTCTGTGGCCAGCACATAACTGGGCCAAGGGGAGAGGCATTCCAATCATGCTCACGCATGAGCCTGCCCATCTCTCCTCCCCCAGCCAGTGTATTGTCACTTGTCCCCTGCTTCAGGGGTTCAGATAGCATGTCCATACAAGATATCCCTTGGCGCTAGACGTTTCTCTTGCAACGCCTCCTTGGCTCTCCCTTG
>JAFAXQ010000028.1 GCA_019240835.1 Ktedonobacteraceae bacterium | reverse complement strand
GGTGCCATTGGAGCCAGCAGTTGCATCATCGTCTCCAGCGCCCGGCGATAGGTAGCAGTACGGGCGACCTCTTCGTTTTGCTGCTTGACCAGCGCGTTATTGCATTCCATCAGCGCAGCCAGGGCTGTGTTGAAGTGGAAGCCGCTCAGGTCTTCGGTGACACGCTTGATGGTCTTATTGCGCAGCCGTTCGATGGCCTGACTTTCCCTTGTCTCAGCCTTGCTGACATGTCCCTCAACCCACGACTCTGTGGCTAGGTTCCAGAAGCGGTTCAGGAAGCGCCACACCCCTTCCAGGTTCTCAGCCTTGAACGAGCCACCCGCGTCAAAGGGACCGATGAACATCATGTAACAGCGCACGGTGTCAGCCCCGTACTTGTCCAGGTATACGTCAGGAGCTTCGGCGTTGCCACGTGATTTCGACATCTTCTGCCCGTCTGAACCCAGCACCATACCCTGATGGTATAGGCGAGTAAAAGGCTCAGCGAAGTCCAGGTAGCCCATGTCCCGCAGGGCCTTAGTGAAGAAGCGCGAGTACAGCAGGTGCAGAATGGCGTGTTCGACGCCACCAACGTATTGATCGACGGGCAACCATTGCTTCAGTGCCTGCTTGCTCCAAGCCTGTTCGCTGTTATGTGGATCGGCATAGCGCAGGTAATACCACGATGAGCAGATGAAGGTATCCAGTGTGTCTGCCTCGCGAGTTGCGGGACAGCCACAGATGGGACAGGTTGTATTCAGGAACTCCGGCTCGTAGCGCAGCGGTGACTCTCCAGTGGACTTGAACTGTACGTGTTCGGGTAGTAAGACAGGCAGTTGCTCCTCTGGCACAGGCACCGTGCCGTGCTCTGGGCAATACACGATGGGGATAGGTGCCCCCCAGTAGCGCTGGCGGCTAATCAGCCAATCACGCAGGCGATAGGTCACCATGAACTTGCCGATGCCCTTCTCCTGTATATACTGCGTGACCTTAGCAATCGCTTCGTCGCCGCCAGTCCCATCGAACGGGCCAGAATTGACCATCACCCCCAGTGCCTCTTTTGCCTCTGTCCAGCTCGCTGGGTCACTTACCTCTTCGTCTTGCGCACGAATGACCTCGCGAATAGCAATGCCGAATCTGCGCGCAAACTCGAAGTCGCGCTGGTCGTGTGCGGGCACACCCATAATCGCACCTGCTCCATAGCCCATCAGCACATAGTCAGCGATCCAGACCGGAACTTTTTCACCACTCACAGGATTGGTTACATAGGCACCGGTGAAGACGCCCGTCTTCTCCTTCTCCGCGCTCATGCGCTCAATCTCAGTCATACGTCGTGCCTGCTCCACATAGGCGTCGACGCTAGCTCTATGCTCAGGCGTAGTGATCTTCTCGACCCAGGGATGCTCGGGGGCCAGCACGAAGAAGGTTACCCCATAGATGGTATCAGGGCGCGTAGTGAAGACCGGAATCTCCTCCTGCTTGCCATCAATATGAGCAATGAATCGAATTTCTGCGCCCTCGCTGCGCCCAATCCAGTTGCGCTGCATAGTAATCGTCTTTTCAGGCCACTCGACGCCGGGGAACTGTAGCAGTTCTTCAGCGTAGGCCGAGATTCTCAGCAGCCACTGGTCGATCTCTTTGCGCGTTACCACGCTAGCACACCGTTCGCACGTGCCATCAGCCAGCACCTGTTCATTCGCCAGCGTGGTATTGCAGCTTGGGCACCAGTTTGCAGGTGCCTTCGTGCGATAAGCCAGTCCGTGCTTATAGAACTGCAGGAACAGCCACTGCGTCCACTTGTAGTAGTCAGGCAGGCATGTAATCACCTCACGCTGCCAATCCCACTGTGCGCCCATCCTGCGCAGTTGCTTGCGCATGGTGTCGATATTGGCCAGCGTCCAGTCGCGGGCCTGGACCCCACGCTTGATGGCAGCATTCTCGGCGGGCAAACCAAACGCATCGAAACCCATAGGCTGCATCACATTGTAGCCATGCATACGCTTAAAGCGACCATAGGCGTCGAAAGGCGAATAGTTATACCAGTGCCCTATATGCAAGTCACCAGAAGGATAAGGAAACATTACCAGATGATAGAAATTTGGCTTGGGTGAATTATCGGGGGCATGATATAACTGCTCAGTCTCCCACTGTGCTTGCCACTTGCTTTCAATCTCTTTTGGGCTATATTTCGTACGTGTAATCATACTAACACTCCTCCAGCGCTTTGCGCCGAATGAAACAACCTATTATTCCTCACAGTTTTCCATATGCAAGGGTCTAGAGAACAGTTAAGAACGGAAAAGCCTTTCATCCGCGAGGGACGAAAGGCTTTTCCGTGGTTCCACCCTGATTCATACCGAAAAACAGTTATGGAGTAATATGGTGGACCTGAGGGGATTCGAACCCCTGACCTCCTCCATGCCATAGAGGCGCTCTCCCAGCTGCGCTACAGGCCCAAAAACGCATCCCTGACAGTGCTTTACGGTATGCACTCTATTGTACGCGGTAACGGGCGTTCCGACAAGTATTAGCCGCAATAGCAGTACGTAATTACTACCATCACCGATTCACACTTATAGCTCACAGGCGAGTTCAGTCTTACGTTGTAGCCTCGCACCACTCGGCTACTCTCTGAAAAAAAGCAGACCTACTACTCCTGCTCATCGCTCTTTATAGTACAGCAATAATACCATAACCAGTTGCGATTTGCAAGGTATGAAATAGATGGTGCGACCCTTGGTGGAGATGAGGGGGCTCGAACCCCTGACCTCGACAGTGCGATTGTCGCGCTCTCCCAACTGAGCTACATCCCCACGGTTAGGACGATGATAACATATTGTAGGGGGGTTGTAAAGAGTTTTTGGTCACACATGGAAAGCGACAATCCTCTCGACAGCCTGTTTCCACATATGTTACACTTCAAAAAGCATAAATGAGAAAGGAACTTCTGTCACCATGCCCGAACCCAATGGAACACGCACAGCTTATAACCGTCGCAGCAGCATGATTACCCAAGGGGATGTACGTGCCCCGAATCGCTCCATGCTGCGAGCGGTTGGCTTGACCGATGAGGATTTTACTAAGCCGCTGATTGGCGTAGCGAGTACCTGGAGCGAGATTACGCCGTGTAATATGCACATCAATCGCCTGGCGGAGAAGGTAAGAGAGGGAGTACGTGTAAGCGGAGGTGTACCGCAGATATTTGGCACGATTACGGTCAGCGATGGTATTTCGATGGGAACAGAGGGAATGAAATTTTCCCTGCCCAGTCGCGAGGTGATCGCCGATTCAATAGAATTAGTGGCCAATGCACAGCGCTTTGATGGTGTGGTGGCTATTGGAGGTTGTGATAAGAATATGCCGGGCTGCCTGATGGCCCTGGCGCGTTTGAATATCCCCAGCTTATTTGTCTACGGCGGAACCATTCTCCCTGGCACCTGTCATGGCCACGATGTCGATCTTGTGAACGTTTTTGAAGCAGTGGGGCAGTATAGTGCGGGCAAGATCAGCCGCGAGCAGTTGAGAGAAGTCGAGGTCAGTGCTATTCCAGGCGCAGGTTCGTGCGGTGGTATGTACACAGCCAACACCATGTCGTCGGCTATTGAGGCGCTGGGCATGAGCCTGCCTGGTGGCTCTTCTATGCCAGCCGTCACCGCACGCAAGGCGCAGGACTGCTACGATGCTGGACAAGCAGTAGTGAGGCTGATTGAGCAGGATATCACGCCCAGACGTATTCTTACCAAGCAAGCTTTCGAAAATGCTATCACGCTGGTAATGGCCTTGGGCGGCTCGACCAACGCCGTGCTGCACTTGATCGCTATCGCCCGTCAATTGGACGTACCTCTGAGCATCGACGACTTCAACCGTGTCGGACAGCGCGTACCACATCTGGCCGACCTCAAACCTGGCGGCAGGTTTGTCATGGTCGATCTTGATCGTGCAGGTGGCACCCAAGCAGTGTTGAAACTGCTACTCAAGGCCGACCTGCTACATGGCGACGTGCTCACTGTTACAGGTAAGACGATGGCCGAGAACCTGGAGAGTGCTCCCGACCTGGCGGAGGGGCAGCGCGTCGTGATGCCTATAGACAGGCCATTACATGGCTCTGGTCCACTGGTTGTTCTCAAGGGTAATCTAGCTCCCGAAGGTGCTGTGTGCAAGATTGCCGGCCTCTCCACCACTAGCTATCGCGGCCCTGCCAGGGTTTTTGACTCAGAAGAGGCCACCTTCGAGGCGATTATGAACCACAAGATCAATCATGGCGATGTCGTGGTCGTTCGCTACGAAGGCCCCAAGGGCGGGCCTGGTATGCGTGAGATGCTCGCTGTCACCTCCGCCCTCATTGGTCAGGGCTACGGCGAGACCGTTGGTCTGATCACCGATGGGCGCTTTTCCGGTGGCACACACGGTATGGTTGTTGGCCATATCGCCCCTGAAGCTCAGGTAGGTGGCCCCATCGCCATCATCCATGACGGTGACATGATTACCATCGACGCAGAACGCAACCTGCTCTCAGTCGACCTGAGCGACGAGGAGATTAAACGCCGTCTGATCCAGTGGCAACCGCCCGCGCCCAAATACACCAGAGGTGTCATGGCGAAATACGTCAAACTCGTCACTTCCGCCTCCGACGGTGCCATTACTGATTAACATAAAATCAATAACAAGCAAAGAAGTTCTTCCGCGAGAGCTTCTTTGCTTGTTATTGATACATAACCATTAGAGGCGATGGATCAAGTGCGAGGACATCAGAGGGCGACATCAGCGGCTTATCCAGCTTATAGAACAGTTTCATACCTGGATATTGAATAAGCTGTTCTTTATCGTACATGCGATAGTCATCGATCTTTGTGCCAGGTGTGCCAAAGCCATCCACACAAGTGATAAGTTGCACCCCCGGCTTGATCTTAATATTCTGCCAATCCGGCAGCATCTCCTGCAGAAAGCGGTGGAGGATAAGTATCTTCGGTGGCAGATGCCGTGCAAGTACTAGATTGGACAGTGTATCAATGACCCAATTGATCTCCGATGCCTTCATGCGCCCGAAGACCTCGTCGGGAATGGTACCGGGGGGCATGTCGAACTCGGGATCAAGAGCCAAGTCTACACCCGATCTCTCAAGATAGGGCAGCACAAGATTAACTTCTTTCTGCACGCTGCTATGCCCTATCTGCATATCGAAGAAGAACAGGGCATGATTGCTGTTCGCCAGATCTACATAATGCTCAATCGAGCTGTTGGGCATGCGGTAGACCCATGATTTGTCGTCCATTGGCACTGGTTGCACGATGGGGGTTACATAATCGAGGGCAGGAACAACGGGATGCAAAGGATCAAGGTTGCTATAGGTATAAGCTTGCTCATGTAGCTTAGCAATCAGTTGATCATCGGAAAATTGTCCAATCGGGCCCATCACAGGTGAAAGCGGATTGCCGTAGAACACGAGCAACCGGTGATCGGGAAGACCGGTATTCCATACCCAAGCGTTGGAACTGCGAAGTTTTCGCACATAGAAACGGTTATCTAGATTGACATGAACAGCTTGTGGGGTGGTGATGCCTGCCACACCAGAAGGGACTGTAGCCCGCGTTTTAAGCTTGGTATGTTCAACGTCATGCCCTCTTGTGGACAATACCCCTGTGTCTTGCATGAGTAAAAGCACGATCCCCAGGCTGAGCAAGATAGAGAAGAGAATGCATACCCAAGCCAAAGCCAAGCGTGTTCGTCGCTGCAAGCCCATACATTCCCTCTCATAAATTCGCGGTGGCTTGAGTATTGCATACTTGCCCCCAGTTGTCAAGCCTTTTGCGTACCAACCAGCGGTCTGAGGATGGCTCTAGCCGGAGCGCCCTCGCACCCCAGCATTTTGAGTGGGAGACAGACCAACTCGTACGTACCAGGCTGTACCTGCGAGAGATGAAGTCCTTCAATGACCCATATGCCTGCACCCAAAAGCGCATGGTGTGTCTCCGGCCCATCTTTCGTGAAGCCACCCACAGAGAGATAGTCAATACCAACGGTTTGTACCTGCACTTTTGCCAGGTATTGGGCGGCCTCTTGCGAAATATACACAAAGTCTTTGACGAAGCTCGCGCTTTGCCAGGCACGTGTCGAATTTTTTGTTTTGAAGAGGATACGCTCTGCTATGCGAATATTGTGACGTTCGAGTTCCTCCGGCTTGATGGACTCAATGTCCTGAATTTCGATGACCCGCGCTCTACCGATGGTTGCCTCAATGGGCATCTTATCAATGCTCGCACCACCCTTGAGAAAATGTGCTGGTGCATCCATATGTGTGCCTGAGTGTACGCTCATTGACACCTTCGAGAGCGTTGCCACATCTCCTTGGTCGAGGTCCGTCACGCGTTCGATCTGCACTGTTGGGTCGCCTGGCCAGTGAACCATGTTGGTATAGAGCGGGACTGAAATATCGATCCAGCTAGTCGTCGTGAGTTGTGTATCTTGCGTCATACGGTTTTTTCCTTTTGCATCAAGAAACTCTCTACCTCTTGTACGGACCTCCAAGGTGCTAGGTCACATATTTATTGGTACAACCGCCTTTGTTGGGAAGCAAACACAACAAATAGTACATATGTGCTAGCGTTCCTCTGCCGTATATGTACTATTTGTTATATGCTCGCATAGCCGATCACATCTGAATGGCCCTAGTTGAAATACCAAATTTTGCTCATGGGGGCCGGGGCGGTTGCAGGTGCGTAACTCCGCAGGTACTGGTAGATATACTCTCCTAGACCTGGGTAGGGAGTTCCCTGGTAGTCAGAAACTAAGAGGGGGGAAGCACATGAACCTGCCGTGTCCCAGGCCCAGCCAATCCACCCGATATTATGGGCATCAAGATAAGGCAACAACTGGCTCATGTAGGCGCTACCACAGTCATACTCACCGCTCTCAGCAGAGATAACGGGATACTTTGCGCTTATATTACCGAAACCAGCGTCCCACATCGAGGGAGCTTTGTCAGCATAGTCATAAGGATGGGTATCATAGACGACATTTGAGCCTGAAATTGCATACTTGTTAATCTGGCTTAGATCATAGCCCCAATTCATCCCCCCCACAAGCACAAGATTAGTTGCACCAGCCTTGCGCACTGTAGTAACGAGCGTCTGCATACCTACACTCTGATAACTCAATGTCTTGGCGCATTTGCAGTCATCAGAGCTTACCGTATCGCCTTTGACTGCACATCCATTCAGCCAGCAGGACCAAGAACTGGGGTGTGGCTCGTTGTAAAGTTCAAATAAGACATTAGAATATTTAGCATAAACCCCAGCGACCTGCTGCCAGAAAGTCACACTGTCTGCATCGGGCATAGCCCACGGCCCGCCACCCTGTCCCGACTGACCTACTGCATCTGTCCATTGCAGATCAAGCATGGCATTGAGATGAAGGGCTGTGATGTTATCGACAGCTTGCTTGACAAGGGATTGATATTGCCTAGCGCTACAGCGATAGCCAGGCGCACCATGGAACCAGAAGCCCTCGGAGAGAGGCAACCGTATAGTATTCCCCCCCCAGTAGGTCTCTGTGTCAGTATTGGTCCCAGAACCCATGTAAGCTAGGTGCTGCTTATCGAGTGGACCTTCACCAGAGCAGTTGAATTCCAGTCCATCACGCCCAATACCGTGAAAGATATATGGCTGTCTATCTGCTCCAAGGATACTGTTTCCACGCACGGTATAGGGACCGTTTGCGTTAGCATGATACGTTAACGACGCGAGCGATACGGCTCGGGCCTTGGAATGGACGCTAAAGAGCAGCACACCCGCCCATATAGCTCCAACGATGACAATAGCAAATGCTAAGCAAATCCACACTACAAATTTTGAGTACGATGACATCTTACGATATTCCTTACTAGGCGACGCTACTAGAATTCGCACCTCTTCTGGCTTTCATGAAAAGCACTCCCTCAATCTAGAATACGTCAGAAGAGGCGGGTGGCTGCTAATTGGGAGTACTTTTTGTTATAGTGCCGTGCGGATTGGCCTCCATGCCAGCAAAAAAAGAACTGTCCTTGCAAGCCACTAGGATCATGAGATAAATTCATCGCTATAGTACGTATATAAAGATAGAAATACAAAACATGTCATAAAGTAGAGAAGAAATATTACTATAAGTGTTAGAATGAAGCTTCCTCCTGCTTGCTCGCACATCCTTTTAGAGCAATCACTATAACATCTCACAGAAGAGAATGAAGAGAGCAAATCTATGCCAAGAAAGGTATTACGGGCTGCACGCGAGCAACGATTGCGTAGTTGTGTACGCGCTCTGATGGGAATGACGGCTGGACTAGTAGGCATAGTCAATATGCTGTCGCTTATTGTTCCCAGGCCCAATTGGGCCTTATTGTTTGGAGACTGGCCCATTAGTGCCTATCACAATTTCAACAAACTGACAGTTATTATAGGTTTCTTGCTGCTTATGCTCTCCTATGGCGTGATACGTGGCAAGCGCCAAGCTTGGCGTGCCACAGTGCTGCTGCTCCTGATATTAGCGTTTCTCTATGTCCTGCACAGTGGACCGCTTCTGATTACTCTGCTGTCGCTAGGGTTGCTGACCCTGCTGGTCTTTTTCTCGCAAGATTTTTGTGCCAAGAGTGATCCACCATCGGTGTGGCGTGGCTACCTAGCTCTGGCTAGCGGCCTGAGCATTGTAGTACTGTATACTGTAGGTGGCTTTCTTGCATTCCACAACCGATTCGAACTAGTATTTGAACGCTTTGACATTGATGATTTTATCAATCTGCTACTTACGCACGCTCACATGAGATATTTCATTCCCGACCCACAGGCAATGCTGTTTGGACATGTCATTCCTCTGCTCTGTCTTTGTGCCGTGCTTTATGGAGCCGTCTCGATTCTGCGTCCCGTGGCCGCCGTGCTACATCCAGATGAGCAAGAGCGCCAGCGCGCTTCGGCCCTTACACGCCTCTATGGGAGGAACTCCATCTCCTACTTCGCGTTGAGTGCCGAGAAGTCCTATTTCTTCTCGGCCTCGGGCCAGTCGTTCATCAGTTATGTACTAGAGGGAAACGTTGCAGTGGTTGCAGGTGATCCCATTGGGCCTACGGAGGAGCTAGCGCAGGTCATTGAGCAATTTACGAGCTTCTGCCGGGAACAAGATTGGACGATTGTCTTCTGGCAGGTGCTCGATACTACGATTGACCTGTATCGTGCTGCAGGCATGCATACGCTCAAGATCGGCGAGGATGCAGTGATCGATACACAAACATTTACGCTGGCAGGAAAAGCTATGGCCAATGTACGCACGAGTGCAAAACGTGCTGAGAAAGAGGGCTTACAGGTCGTCTTCTACCGTGGGCGAGTGCCCAACGCCGAGCATCTGGCGCAGATGGAGCAAATTTCTCACGCGTGGCTTGCCAGCAAAGGCGGTACCGAGATGGGATTTAGCCTGGGGTGCTTCGACCCCCGTAGTGACGATGAGCAGGTCTACGCACTTGCTATAGACGGTAGGCATAGAGTGCATGCCTTTGTGTCCTTCGTTCCTGTCCACGGACGTAACGGCTGGGGACTCGACCTGATGCGCCGCTCGGAGTGTACGGCTTGTGGCACGATGGAACTACTGCTAGTGCGTTCTATCGAGTACTTTAAGAAGAGCGGTGCTGAAATGGTCAGCCTGGGTCTTGCTCCGTTGAGCAACGCTAACAATACCGGAGAAAACTTCCTGGAGAACAGTCTCGATTTCTTGACCAGCCACTTTGGTGACTCCAACAAGAACCAAGCTCTCTTCAGGTTTAAGAAAAAGTTCCAGCCGTGCTGGGAGAGCCGCTACCTCGTCTTCTCCAGCACATTACGCCTTCCAACCATCGGCTGGGCAATCTATCGTGCTCATCAGCACAATGCGTCACTGCTCACCGCTCTGCGCCATTCGCTCAAAGAGTGGCAGGAGACCTATCATGCGACGATTTACATTCCTTCTTCCAACCATCTTTGCTTTGCTCGTTTCTCTGCTCAGCGGAACCGCACTCTTCAGTCAGGGCAACATAGGCAGCCTAATTTCGACAATCATTAACATTGGCCTTGATCCCTTACGCGCCCAATTGGTCGCTGCATTGGTAATGACGGCAGGGGCCGCGCTCATCGGGGCTTTGATTGGAGGAGACTTAGCAGGCGCTCTACTTGGTGCAGCTATTGTCTTTTGCTTGACCTACCTGACTGGTTTCATTCAGCTTGAACTGCGTCCCATGTACAATCCCGACGGTTACCTGCAGCCTCTCGATAGCGGCGCGCTATTTCACACTGTCTCCGTCATGCTTGCTCTTGGGCTGCTCAGTGCCTTTATTGGGGCTGCCGTGGGCATAGCACTCAGCAGGGTGTTGCTCAGTCCCCTCTACCAACTCCTACAAGATATCTGGCGTATGCGCACCCGTACACAGGAGGAATGGATACGTAGCAAGGCACGTCGTCCGTCTGTAATCGGCAGGATTAGCGCCTGGCTCGGTGTGGTGGCAATGAGTGGCCTGCTGCTTCTAGCAAGCGGTTCTGGCGACCTGTTCCTCTTCTCACCAGACATCGGCTTGCACAGTGCTGTAAAATCTACAAATGTCGGTACAGTTGTGCAGGACGAGGTGGTGAGCAAGGCATTGCATGGACAGCACAAGCCATTTTGGGTCTACCTCCCACCTTCCTACAATGCACCGCATGCGCACACAAGACGCTATCCTGTGCTGTACCTGTTACATGGCTCGCCAGGCAGCGACAGAGATTGGTTTGTCGCAGGCAAGGCTAACCAAGCCGCCGATTCGCTGATCGGGCTGCATAAGATATCCGAACTTATCATGGTGCTCCCCGACGGCAATGGGCGAGCAGGAGAAACGAGCGAGTGGGGCAACAGCTTCGATCAACGCCAGCTTATCGAGACCTACGTCGCCATAGACCTAGTCAAGTACGTGGACCACAAGTATCGCACTATCCCTGACGCTCTTCAACGCAGCATCGGCGGTAACTCTATGGGTGGCTTCGGCGCAATAAATATTGCTTTGCACCACCCCGACGTCTTTGGCTCTGTCATTGCCCTGGGTGGCTACTACCGGGCTGAAGGGCGCGTCTGGGGTGGGAGTGCTTCTTACATTCGCCGCAATAGCCCCCTCATCGTCCTGCCTACCGATAAGCAGGCACAGCGCCTGCACTTCTTCATCGGCGCAGCCACAAAGGATCAGCCCTACTATAGCGACGCTGTGCAGCTCGTGCAGCAACTTGCTAAACTGCACCTCTCCTATTACTTCGATGTACAGCATGGTTTTCACTCGTGGAGGGTGTGGCAAATACAACTCTATAACGCCCTCAAGTGGCTATTGAAATGAGTAGATCTGCTAATATACCCTTTCTTCCTACTATAAGCCCACCGCCTTCCTATTACGCGATGCTTTATGTTATCCTTGCTTTGGGGGAGAGCTAGATTTCGGTGGGTTGACACTCTGTTTCAAAGACTCCTTTCTAATCCATCTATTCTCCCTCTTTTTTCGCTCAGGACCCTCTCTGCTCTCTCGAATCCACAAAATATGGGATGCTCATCTTACTACGACATGCATATCGCCACAGGTGTCGTCTTTGCATATAACTAACGCATTGAGGAAATTTCCACTTGCCATGAAACTCCTAGTTATACTTCCTCTATGAAATTCTTCACTTTCCTGCTATTTTTACTCAATACATTGCTCTTTGCTACTTCGTACTCGGTCTCTAAGGAAGCACTCGGGCGCATTGACCCGATTGTGTTTACCTTTTTCGTCTTGGTGGCACTGCTGCCAGTAGCGCTGGGTATTCTGTTGTTGTCATGGCATAGTATCACTAGGCAGGCAGTAAAGAGCGGTTTTTTATTGGGAAGCTGCTTATGCCTAGGACTCTTCATGATCTATGGCTCGCTTAAATACAACAGTGCCACCAGCACAGCATTTTTTCCGGCACTCAACGGCTTTCTGGCAGCTCTACTGGTCTGGCTCTTCCTGCATCAGCCGCTGAGCAAGTCGACATGGATTGCCGGTCCGCTCTCCTTCGCAGGAGCATTGTTGATCATTGCCAGTTCACCGTTAGGAGCAGTGCGTGGGGCAGTAATTGCCTTTGGCGGGAGCCTCTTCTGCACCTTCTATGTCTTCCTGGCCGATCACGAGCAACGCAAAGATAGTACGCAGTGGCCCCTGCTGGGCATTGAGTTGCTGACGATGGCAGCGTGGGCTTGTCTGATTGTATTGGTCTTCGGCGACTGGAATGCAGTACACCCAGCGTTGCCTAAGGACATTGGGGTCATTCTCTACATAGGAATAGCCTGTACCTTCTTGCCAACGTTGATTACTGTGCGGGTGCAGAAACATATCTCTCCAATTACGGTTGCGTTCATCTATGTCCTTGAGCCAGTGCTATCTGCGCTTGTCGCTTTCTTCTATCTGCATGAAACACTGCCCTTGGTTGGCTATCTTGGGGGTGTACTGGTGGTCGCCGGGTCATTCTTGCATACACTGGGCAATGTCAAGCAGCTTGCTCATCCATCCCAGATGCTTTCGGCGTATCGCACACCACAATCGTTCGCCTTGGATAGCCGCTCACTGCGCCAGATGGGCATCATGACCTACACACCAACTCAGCGCAGAGGTGAGAATGCACGAGTACAGAAGCGGCGTATAGCCAGAAAGCAGCGCCTAGCACACAGAGCTACCCAGGACACAAGCTATACGCCCAATGCGTGGGACTACGTCGTAACTGGAGATATTGAGGACCGGGGCAAGGTACCTGTTCCCCAAACAGGGTACTTGATTTATCACGCCTACCCACCTAGAGGTATGATTGATCACGCCCACCCAATTATTCTTGCGGAAAAGGGAGAGTAATGAAACGAGACGATGCAGGTGAGTTTTGCATACTCTACGTGGAACCGACCGATGATAGGGCTACGCTGTTCAATGCCATCGGTGAACAAAAGAAGCCTGTAGTACTGATGATGGCCGAGCAAGCGCAGGTGCTTCAGCGGCCAGAGGATTTTTCGGCACTCAAGCATGTGAAACGCCAGTTGGACATTCCTGTCGCTTTTGTGATTCCACGCAGTGAGCGCCTGACTATGCTAGCTGGGCGTAATGGCTTTACGGTCTACTCCTCAATGGATGCTGTGGCCAATGCATTGGCAGCCGGACAACTTGTGCGACAGCGCCCGTTCAATCGAACAACGACAGGAACACATAGCGTACCCGTGGCATCTGAACCAAAAAAGGGTCGTACTAGCATCCTGTCCCTACGCGTGGTGCTGATCGTACTGGCCTGTCTTACCCTGGCTGGTGCTGGCCTTGGCTCGTTTCTAGCAATCTTCTATAAGCCGGTAGACCTGGGGGCTACGCCTATACGGGTCGGACGTATCTATTTTTTGAGCAGCGAGCAGTTAAGCGAGAACAGCAATCAAGGGCTGAATGACCAAGTGCAAGTTGACCTGTCCAATCTCCCACCCCCTGCACCACATGATAACTACTATGCTTGGTTGCTACAAGACAAGAAGCAGAGCGATAATGGAGCTGTTTTTTTGGGTGTGTTGCCGCTGGATAGGGGTAGCGCGCACCTGTTTTATCCCGGTGATGCACAGCATACCAACCTGCTAGCACAGTACAGCCGTTTCCTGGTGACAGAGGAGGATGCAGCGATTCAGCCTTTCACTCCCTCGCCTGACTATGGCAAGTGGCGCTTCTACGGCGCGTTTGCACAGACACCTATCTCATCGAGTGATCCGTACCACTACAGTTTCCTGGATCACCTGCGTCACCTGCTAGCAGCCGATCCCACATTAGAAGAGTTAGAACTGCCGGGTGGCCTGAACAACTGGTTCTATCGCAACGTTGGCAAGATTATTGAGTGGACGACAAGCACACGTGAGCACTGGGAGGAGACGAGTGACGTTGCTTTTGTCCGTCGCCAAGCTATTCGCACGCTGGTCTATCTCGATGGCCTATCCTATGTGGAAAAGGATCTGCCACCCGCTACTCCCCTTGGCGTTAACGAGCGCCTAGCCCGTGTTGGCCTGCTCGATGTCGCAGGACCTAACCAGGGTCCACCGAGCTACCTCGTGCATATCGCGCATCACCTCAATGGTCTGATACAGGCATCCGACTCAAATGCCACACTACGTCAGCAGAGCGCGTCAATTATCGAGGCGCTCAACAACGTGCGCTACTGGCTCAATAAGGTACGCGAAGATGCCTTGCAACTGGCCAGGATGAGTGATCAGCAACTGCATCAGCCTACTACGCTCTCCCTGCTCAATGATATGATCGACAATGCCAACCATGCCTATGTCGGTCAGATTGACCCGACCACGGGGACGATGCAGCAGGGGGTAATCTGGGTGCATGATCATATTCAGGCGCTCGCTACGCTGGATATCTTTACATTCAAAGCTAATGGTTCATCTATTCAACTTATACCGGATATGAAGCATCCGAAAGTGCTACTTGCTCAACGTTCGTAGAGACATGGTGTATCATGTCGCATAAGCGTATATGGGCGTGATTGATTACGCTCTGGTTTTAAGGACATATCATATGAAAATACGTATAGTTGGGCTGTTGCTACTGAGTATACTTATTATTGGCGGCTTCACCGCTGGCTTCTTCACTAATTCGATTAAGAGCGAACTCACACTGCAGCCAGGGAAGATGTCTGCATCCCCCGCTCTGAGCATGGGATCGGCTACGAACAAGCAGGCGCAAGAAGTAAACAGGTCGCCTACAACGCCAACCGCTATCCTAGCGCAGGATACGTTTCAGCGTGCCAATCAGTCTTTTTGGGGTACTGCATCCGATGGACGCATGTGGGACGGCGATGCTAACACTATGCAGACGTTCTCTATCGTGGGGCATAGCGGCCAGGTTGCCAATGGCCAGGGCACTTTCAACGCCGTCCTCGGTCCTGCCATCGCCAATAGTGAGGTTTTGCTCAGCGGCAGTATGAGCCAGTTTCATGCCGACATGGTCAATATTGGTGCTGTGCTGCGCTGGAGTGATGGTAACAACTGGTACAAAGCCTTGCTCAACGGCACACACCTAATCATGCTCAAACGCGTCAAAGGAGCAACTACCCAGCTCGGCTCCATGCCCTTTGCCGCCCAGGATGGAGTAGCATACACTATACGCTTCCGTGCCGTCGGAGCCACCCTCTTCGCCAAAGCCTGGCCGAGTAACACAGCGGAACCCGTAGGCTGGACAATTGTCGTAAACGACCTGTCCCTCACCACAGGTCAAAGTGGCATTCGCGTTCTTCTGCAAACTGGCAGCACCGTCACCATCAACGCCTTTCTGACTACAGCGGCTGATAGCGGCCTATGATCCCATAGATTTTATAGTTTCTGCCCCCACACGCTGAGTATAAACCACAGGGCACAAAACTCCTCCGACTTCATTTCCTGCACTCCTTGCTCGCATAGAGCTTTTGCTACTTCTGGCGGCGCGACGTTTGCCTTTTGTATAAAGGGTAGCGCCAGTACAAAACCAACCTTCAAGTCTTGGTACACACTTTGATTTGCCTCCTCTCCGGCAGAATAGTCCAACACGTACGCTTTTCTCTGAATGTTTTGACAGCCTGCATCGCGCAGTAGGCGCTTCAACATTACAGTGATGCAAAAGTTTTGTCCGTTGGGGGAAAAACTTTGCCCGCATTTAGTAAGAGCTTGGTAGAAGAGGCCCCAGTATTTTTCAAAAGCAGGTGTGTTGCTAAAGCTGCATTCAGGCTCGCTTAAGCGGATTATTCCTCCTGGACGGGTAATGCGCATACACTCTGCTAAGAGCCGAGGCCATGCCTCTTTGCGCATAAAGAGGCACAGATAGCGCATGTTGACAAAGTCGAAGTAGTTGTCGGGAAAGTCTAGTGGCTTTGTTACATCCATAATCTTAAAAGTGGCCTTGTCGTCTAATCCCTGCGTCTTGGCTCGCATGTTGGCATACGCAATCATCAGACGACTGATATCGACTCCTCTCACCTCCATATCTGGATACTCGAATGCCACTTCGAGCGCCCATCCACCAGGACCACATGCGACATCAAGTACACGATGCACATTGGAGAGGTCGAGCTGCTCGGGGAACAGGCCCTCCATTGTCCTGTTGAGGAGCAAATCCTGATCCAGCAAACGGCCCATCTCGGCTTCACTCTCAGGATCAAGAGGATAGGTATTCTCACTTTTGGTTGACTCGGCAGTCATGTTAAAACTCTTCCTTTGTTATATGAGTTGCATCCACAAAACGTCTATTTCACTTCTTGCACAGCAGAGTAGGCAAGCTGGAGCAATTCCTCCTCCATCTCTTGCCAAACTAACTGCTCCGCCTCAATGCTGCTGATAGGCTGCTGTTGCTTGGAAGTGCGCATCATTACCGCAGTAACACGTTGCTGGAATTGAGCTAGATAGCTTCTCTGCACGTCTTCGCTAGGCATTATCTCTGGCTTGATGCGCTCCAGATCGTAGAAATCCTCTGATTTAAAGGCCAATACCAGAAGATCAGCGAAGTCCTGACCCAGCTTGAGTCGTGGCGGAGTGAAGTAATCGGTTTGCGTACTTGAGACGATAAACGTGCCTGCGATCCGTTCCTTGTGCATAATAAGATAAACTGCTGCACTTTTCTCCCATTGTGTTTGTTGGAAGGGATGGAGGCTTTGCTTGATGGTCAAGTTCTGTTCATGCTGGGGTCGTCCCGTCGCCACGGTATATCCCGCTAGTGACTCAGCTCCGAGGAAAGTAGACTTTGATTGTAACTCC
>JAFAXQ010000207.1 GCA_019240835.1 Ktedonobacteraceae bacterium | reverse complement strand
ATCGCCGCTGATGAACTGTTAGAGTATGCGAATGTTCACGGCAACTGGTACGGACAGCCACTCAACCCGATGCGGGAGAATCTGTATACTGGACGCGACGTCCTACTCAAAATAGACGTGCAGGGAGCGGCAACGATACGCCGCAAGCTACCGGGAGCAATCCTTATTTTTCTTGCGCCTAGCTCTGTAGAAGAGCTGGCTGTTAGACTCACCCAACGTAAGACAGAAACAGAGGAGCAACGGCAGCGGCGCTTACAGGACGCCCAGGTAGAACTGGCCCAGCGAGACCAGTATGACTATGTGATTGTGAACCGACAAGGCCACCTACAGGAAGCGGTAGACTGCCTACGCGCCGTCATGCTCGCCGAACATTGCCGCACCCATCCACGCACCGTTACAATCTAATAGCAGTACCAAAGGGGGAATAGAAACTATGCAACAAGAGCGTTTTGAGCAATCCGGTACGACAGAACGCAACCTGTCAATGGAGTTAGTGCGTGTCACGGAGGCAGCCGCCCTAAGCGCCGGACGCTGGATGGGCAAGGGGAATAAAGAGATGGTCGATCAAGCTGCAGTAGATGCGATGCGTCGTGCCGTCGACGGAGTAGATATGAACGGCGTGGTCGTTATCGGAGAGGGCGAAAAAGATGAAGCACCAATGCTCTATGTTGGAGAGCAGATTGGAAACGGGCAGGGGCCAGAGGTCGATGTCGCTGTCGATCCAGTTGACGGAACGCGTCTACTTTCCTTAGGTGTGCCTGGTGCGCTGGCAGTGGTAGCCACAGCCGAGAGAGGAACGATGTATTCGGCCCCCTTTGGCGTCTTCTACATGGAAAAGATTGCGGTGGGCCCAGCTATGAGAAATGTTATCGACATCAATGCTCCCGTTATGGTGAACTTGGACCGCATTGCACGTGTACGTGACGCTCGTATTGATGACTTGACCGTTGTTATTTTGGATCGCCCACGTCATCAGGAGATGATCAAACAGATTCGCGAGGTAGGAGCACGTATTCGTCTGATTAGCGATGGCGATGTGTCTGCAGCAATACAAGCAGCGATGGAGGACTATAGCGGTGTCGATGTGCTCATGGGCATAGGTGGTGCACCAGAGGCAGTGCTGGCGGCAGCAGCAATCAAGTGTATTGGCGGAGAGATTCAGTGTAAGGTCTGGCCACGCTCTAACGAAGAGAGAGAGAAGCTCAAGGCCGATGGTATTGATCTTGAACGCGTCTATCGAACTGACGACCTAGTAAGCGGCAAGGACGTTTGTTTTGCGGCAACAGGCATTACCAGTGGAGAGCTTGTCAAGGGCGTGCAGTATTTTGGTTGGGGAGCACGTACTTTCTCCATTATGATGCGTTCTCGCTCTGGCACGATACGCTTCATCGAGGCCCGCCACAAGTGGCGCAGAAAACATTAAAATTGACCTATCATGAATGTTGTGGTGCGTGTGGGCCTAGCTCACACACACCACAACACAACCTTACATACTGTACAGTTTTTCGATGACAGCATCGGCCACCCGTGAGGTACCAACAGCACTGGGATCATCCGGACGCAGTTTGAGATCATAAGTAACATTTCTCCCCTCGGCAATCACCATCGTCACAGCTCTCTCCAGGCGGTCCCCAGCCTCTCGCTCCCCCAAATGACGAAGCATGAGTACCCCAGAAAACATCATTGCCATAGGATTGACTTTGTTCTGACCTGCATACTTGGGAGCACTCCCGTGAACAGGCTCAAAGACAGCATACTGACTGCCTATGTTTGCCCCTGGCGCAACGCCAAGTCCGCCAATAAGACCTGCTGAGAGATCGGAGATAATATCACCGTACAGATTAGGTAATACAAGCACATCGTATAATTCTGGTTTCTGTACCAGTTGCATGCACATATTATCCACAATGCGATCTTCATATTGGATGTCAGGGTATTCTTTGGCTACCTCATGAGCGATAGAAAGAAAAAGCCCATCGGAGAGCCTCATGATATTCGCCTTGTGGACAGCCGTAACTTTGCGACGTTGGTTGGCGCGGGCATAGTCGAAGGCAAATTTGACGATGCGACGGGTTGCTACTGCAGATATCACTTTAATGCTGAGCGCGCAGCTTGTATCAAGGTGTTGACCGTTGGTACGGGCGATGGTCTCCAAGATTTCGTCATGGCCAGCCGTTCCCCGCTGAAACTCAATACCAACGTATAAGTCTTCGGTATTCTCGCGTACAATAATCAAGTCGATATTCTCGTAGCGCGAACGCAGACCTGGATAGGTCTTCGCGGGGCGGAGATTGGCGTAGAGATCAAGCTTTTTACGCAACGTCACATTGGCGCTGCGCGTCCCTTTGCCTACAGGCGTCGTAATAGGTCCCTTCAGAGCCACTTTTGTGCGTTTGATGGACTCAATTACCTCGTCGGGTAGCACGGTGCCGCATTTCTCCAGCCCCTCTGCCCCTGCTTGGCATACATCCCATTCAAACTGAACACCGGTTGCTTCTAACACGCGCCGGGTTGCTGCGGTAATCTCTGGTCCCGTCCCGTCGCCAGGAATGAGCGTTATTGCATGAGGCATATCATCCTCCAGATTACAGACAGATGTGAATGACTGATTATAGCACAAAAACGCTTGCGCTATTTTCCAGTTCTTCTTGCCCTGCTAGCCACGGAAGCCTCCTTTGTGGTCGCTCTCTTTTCCTTCTTTGCCTTTTTAGTGATAGTGGATGTACGTTGAGTTAGCTTGCTACTCGTTGATACCTTCATCTCCTGTTCCTTTGGCTTCTCCTCGGTATTGTGCTCAACCGCGACCATTTCTTGATAACAAACTGCATCCTGCCCTGCCTTGGGGATCACCATGAGTCCACCGCACTTGGGGCACACATCGGCAACAGGGCGCTCCCAGATGGCAAAGTTACATTCTGGATAGTTGTTACAACCGTAGAAGATGCGCTTCTTCTGCCTTGTCTTACGTTCCACTAGGTCACCGCGACAGACAGGGCACAGCGCACCCGTCTTATTCACAAAAGAGCGACGATAGCGGCACTCAGGAAAAGATGAGCACGAGAGGAAGCGGCCAAAGCGCCCTGTGCGAATAACGAGGTTGTGCCCACACTCGGGACACTGCTCGTCGGTTTCCTCAATCGGCTTTTGCACGCGGTCCATCTCCGCCTCAGCCTTCTGCATGGTGGTCTTGAAACCATCATAGAAAGAGCGCAGAAATTCCGTCCACGAGCAGCGTCCTTCCTCCACGTCGTCCAGTCTGCGCTCCATCTCAGCAGTGAAGCCAGTATCGACTATGTCAGGGAAATGTTTATTCATGACTTCATTGATAGTCTCACCTAACCACGTCGGGACAAAACGTCGCTGGTCCTGGTCGACATAGCCCCGGTCCTGAATGGTACTAATAATAGGCACATAGGTGCTTGGGCGACCTATACCTTGCTCTTCCAACTCTTTTATCAAGCTAGCCTCAGTGTAGCGGGCAGGTGGCTGAGTAAAGTGTTGCTCCGGTTTCAGGCCGTGCAATACAAGCTCTTCGTCTACTTGCATGACCGGCAGAGATCTCTCATCTTCCTCACGTGGCCAGACAGCATAGAAGCCAGGAAACTTCAAATGGGAACCATGCGCACGGAAGACATAGTGTTTCGCCACGATGTCTACGCGCACTGTATCAAACACGGCAGGTGTCATAAAACTAGCAACGAAACGACGCCATATGAGATTGTAGAGCTTGAACTGATCTGGCGTGAGATAAGATTTTACCAGTTGGGGCGTCAAGGTAACGTCAGTAGGACGAATAGCTTCGTGGGCATCCTGTGTAGTTGCTTTGGCCTTGCCTGTGCGTCCCTGACCCACGTAGTCTTGGCCGAACTCGTTGCCAATATACTCCTTGACCTTGCTCTGTGCCTCGTCTGAAATGCGGGTTGAGTCCGTGCGCATGTACGTAATGAGACCTTGGTGACCCTGTTTGCCTAGTTCGATCCCTTCGTACAACTGTTGGGCCAAGCTCATTGTTTTCTTTGGCTTGAAAGAAAGTCGAACCGAGGCGTCTTGTTGCAGTGTACTTGTCGTATACGGCAGATAGGGCTGGCGGCGCTGCTCGCGCTCTTCATAGCTGAGTACCCTATAGGTCGCGCCTTGCAATTCAGCCAGAATGGCGTCGGCCTCCTCCTTTGAGGAAATCTTTATGCGCTCTTTCTCTGCTTGTTGCTGCTTACCATTGGAGGATGGACCTTGCTCTTCGCTCTCTGCTTCCTGCTCTTCTTTACCGAGAGCCGCGATATCTTTCAGACGCGTTATGAGCACTGCCTCAAACCGCTCTGCTTGTCGCTGCTTGCTCAGGGTCGCGGTAATGCTCCAATACTCTTCGGGTACGAAGGCACGAATCTGGGCCTCACGATCACAGATCAACCGCAATGCCACCGATTGCACACGCCCAGCGCTTGTACCCGATTGGATACGTCGCCAGAGGAGTGGGCTGATCTTGTAGCCGACGAGACGATCTAGCACGCGACGAGCTTGCTGTGCATTGAAGAGGTCTTCGTTTATCTGGCGGGGCTTCTTAATGGCCTCTTGCACTGCGCCTTTGGTGATCTCATGAAAAACAGCGCGTCGTGGATTCTGTAGGCCAAGAATATGCTTGAGAGACCAGGCAATAAACTCACCCTCACGATCAGGGTCAGGTGCAAGGAATACTTCATCGGCCTTTTGTGAGGCAGCTCTCAGTTCCTCAATCAATTTATCCTTTTTCTCAATTATTTCATACTGTGGCGTAAAGTTCTTACGCGTGTTTACACCAAGACCCTTCTTTGGTAAATCGATGATGTGTCCCATTGAGGCACGCACCTCAAAGTTGCGCCCCAAAAACTTCTCTATTGTCCTTGCTTTCGCTGGCGACTCTACGATTACTAACTTTTTTACCATCACCTATACCCAACCTTTATTGTTTGAAACGCTTCAATGCCTGGATAGTATAGCATATCCCGACAAGTACTCTTCTACAGGAAAACCAAAATGGAACGGAAAAAATTTCTTTAGCAGCATACCACATACCTAAAAGTCGCGTTTCATCGTTTTTACGGCATGGACCAAATTTTCGCGAAGATGCTCAGGGCCACATAGCAACCGCAAGGCAACGCTACTACTAACCCCTACTATACACCTTCTGCCGCTCATATGTATATAGCAGAGTTTACGGCGCTGCCCCAGCCATGCTTGCCGTGAAAATGTGACCTGCTCTCATCGAATAGAATAGTTCATCCTATGCCTAGTCCATGCAGAATCATCTCAAAAGCGCTCACCGCCATCACTGGTAAGAAGATCAGGCGCAAAGTCTTGTTACTCAAATGCTCCAGCACGTGCGCACCCACCAATGCACCTATGAGGATACCGAGAGCAACTGGAGCGGCAAGCAGTGGAGCAATGTCACCACGGGAGAAGTAGATGCCAGCACTGGCTGCTGCGGTGACACCAATCATAAAATTGCTCGTGGTAGTAGAAACTTTCATAGGAAGTCGCATCAGGGTATCAAGCGCCAGTACCTTAAACGTACCACTGCCGATGCCAAGTAGCCCCGAAATGAGTCCAGCAACGTACATCATTGCCAGACCAAGTGGTGTCCGTGTTACTTGGTAGGCGACATCCCGTCCCAAACGCTGATCTGGGTAGGAACTTGAGAGGTGAAGCCACTTGGCCCAGCGATCATTTTTCACGCCGTGTGGTAATTCCTCCCCAATTTTGAACACCATTGGAGCAATAGAAACGATAAGGATGATGCCAAAGATGATCGAGAGCAGACCAGGAGCTAGCAAACCTGCTAGGAACGCGCCACTAATCGCGCCCGTAGTAGTTGTCAGTTCAAGAAACATACCTACACGCATATTAGTCAAGCGGTCATGCACATAAGCCGCTGCCGCTCCACTAGAGGTGGCGATAACAGAGATAACACTTGCCCCGATAGCGAATGCAATGGGCAATCCAAATACGAGCGTTAGTAAGGGAATAACCAATACTCCACCACCCAGCCCCATGAGCGAACCAAGCAACCCTGCGGCAATCGAGCCGACAAAAATGAGCAGCATCACTACTAAAGAAAAGTGCAGGTGTTGAACGTCGACAGAGTGCTGGCTCACAGCCTTATTTCCGACAAAAAACATGCTGAACAGAAGAATGGCTAAAACTATGGCCGTAATAAGCACATACGCACGATCTCGCTCGCATGCAAAGGCGATAATTGAAACTGCAACGCGTATAATGGGAGTTGCAATGAGTAGCAGCAACCCTAGGGCAATGACTGCTTGAGGTCGCAAAAAGAGCAATTCCTCTCCTACTTGACGAAGGGTTCGGGGAAAATGCAGCAGGCGTTCTAGAGACAATCCTCCTGGTCGCGTCGGGAGCAGGACTAATCCAAACACAATCACAACTGCACTGAGTATAACCCCACCTTGCAGTATCCAAGCGATCACGTTGGCAGCAAATCTGCTTGTCTTAGCGACTTGTTCTTGCTGCCGCCCTTGTATGTTTCTTTGCAAAGCTTCCTCCGCTTCTTTGCTGCTACCAGGATATTTCATGCATACCCCGAACCCGACAGAAGTGCTTCACCATTTGCACCCCTAATAATCATAATATATTTTTTATAAATATTCTAATAAATAATTGTTATATATTATATAACAACAAAGTATGAAGGTAAGTATGTAGAGTATGATGCTCTGCAATACTTACCTTCATACAAAATAACTACTTGACCTCGGCGTATATATATTAAAGCAGGAATAAACAGAGCGCTTTTTTTGTTGTATTATTACACAAATTGATGAGCAAGCTTCAATACGGATTGAATGTTAGAAAGGTTGGCGCTATGCATGTCTCGTTGGCACGACAAGCAAATTTCTCGTCTATCACTCAAACATATTGTGCTGGGCAGCCTGGGTGGAAGCATCGGTATACTAGGCGCTATCTTTGCCGTAGCACTCTATATCGTAGAAACTCTTACACGTCCTAGGCGACTTGATAGCTTTGTTGATCTTTATACCTTCACGCCTTTTGAACTCAATCTGCCAGCAGAGGAAATCACCTTCCCAGCATTATATGGGGAGCACTTGGTAAGTGGATGGTATGTCTCTGACCCGCAAGCGAGCGCGACAGTTATCATTTCTCCTGGTTACCGGGGAAGGCGCTCCGATCTTCTAGGCATAACTGGTAAATTGTGGGCAGCCGGGTATAATGTGTTGGCGTTTGAGTACTATGGACATGGTGCCGTTGTGGGTAAACCCATAACGCTTGGTTATCACGAAATCAATGATTTTCTCGGAGCTGTCGCCTATGCCAGGCAACGTGCCCCTCAGGCACACCTTGGAGCAATGGGATATTCCATGGGGGCATCGGTCTCTATTATGGGCTGTGCCAAGACGTCAGAGGTAGAAGCACTGGTAGCAGACAGCGCTTTTGCCACTCATCGTAGCGCTGTCGCGTATGCCGTTCGCCGCACTCTACACCTACCCTACATCTTGTTTGATTGGGTGACCGATACGGTACTATGGTGGCGTGCTGGATATCATTTCAAGCAGGTAGAGCCTTTACGTGATATTAGACGTATCACGCCACGCCCCATTCTGATCATTCATGGTTTGAAGGACAGCGTTGTCGACCCTAAAGACGCCTTGCTGCTGCATGGGGCTGCAAAAGAGCCGAAGGAACTGTGGCTGCTTCCAGACGTTGAGCACTGCGGTGCCTATTTCGCCGACCGCGCAGCCTACACTCAGAAGGTCATAGATTTCTTTGATCTCCACCTGAGAAAGTCACACTCGTCGAATAATGGCAGAATTGCGAGGATCGAGGGAACGGTAAACTTGCTTGATAGGGCGCGAGGTGTCCCAGCAACAGACACTGCTTAGAGGAATTTACTCTTATGGGTACTCCAGAGTAATAATCATGCCATCTCGAGCGGCACGCGTATTGGCGAAAATGCGGCGTGCCGCTCTCTCCGCGATTGAGAAGTCGTTGATTTTTGGGCTAAAATGTGTCAGCACAAGGGCATGTGCTGCCGCCGCCTTGGCTAACCGAGCCGACTCCTCCGCGAGCATATGAGCATTAGCTCTTGCTAGTGGCAGGTCATTGGGATCATCGTACATACTTTCACAGACGAGCAGATCAACATCGTGTGCAAAAGCGCTCAGCGTCGATGTAGGGCGTGTGTCGGTGATATATGCGAACGAGATGCCACGCCGAGGAGCGCCAAGCACCTGCGACGGCACAATGGTTTGACCATTGTACTCTATCGTTTCACCGTGTTGTAAACGTGACCAGAACTGTACTGGCAATCCCAATGCCTGCGCTCGTTCGGTCTGAAATGCAGGCTTGCGCTCCAGCTCTACACGATACGCTAGACAAGGGATACCGTGGGCAGCGGGAGCACACAGCCCACGCAACCCCCCAGGTAGCTCGAAGCATCCTCCGCCCCTATACTCGTGAATGTGTACAGGGAAAGGCAGATCGGCGGCGATACGCCGTAATCCTTCGACGACGTATGCCGTACCAGGGGGGCCATAGATATCCAAGGGTTCTGTACGCCCTGCATGTGCTACCATAAAGAGCACCCCAGGCAGTCCAGCGACATGATCGGCGTGCATATGTGTAAGGCAGATTGCTCCTAGTTGACGGAAGCCCCAGCCAAGAGCCTTCCAAGGAACCTGTGTCCCCTCGCCACAATCAAAGAGTGTGAGTGTCGAACCGCAACGCAACAGAACGCAGGAGAGCCAGCGCCCCGGCAAAGGCATCATGCCACATGTTCCCAACAGACAGATATCAAGCATACAGGATCCTAAATAGTCATACGTTATTCTGAAACGCCCATGCCAAGCCTATCACCACCACTGACAGCATAGCAAGGCTAGTCAAGGCGACACTAATCACTATAAAGGGAATGTCGCTGATGATCAGGACTATGGCGAAGAGCACCCAGAATGTTGCGAAGATGGCGATTAAATATTGCCATGCCTGAAGACGCCTCATTGCGCTAGCCTTTCTGTCTATCATATAACAATGTAGACAACATCAATGCTCATGTGTATGGAAAGAACTGCTCGACATATATAGGCAAGCCTGGCACCACCTGCGAAGGTAGTATCTGCTGTCCATGAAGGACACCAAGCGAATGATATATACCAGCTTCTAGCATCAAAACCTCAACAGTACAAGTATCCGTCTTCACAATCCAATATTCTGGTACACCTGCACGAGCATACGCGTCATACTTTGTTAACCGATCAAAAGCGGCCGTACTCGGAGAAGCGACCTCAACCACGAGATCTGGCGCACCAATGACACCTTTTTCTGTCACTTTATCAAGGCCAGCATTGAGTACAACGAAGACATCCGGCTGAAACACATCTTTTGGGGAAAGTCGGACATCAAGTGGGGCTTGGTAGACATGGCCATGACCAGGAAGGTCAACATACGTGACAAGATAGTAGAAAATCCTTCCCGCGACCCTTTGGTGCCAATCAGTAGGAGAAGGGGACATAAGAAGCACTCCATTTACAATTTCGTAGCGTTGCCCATCATTGAGGGCTGCATAGTGCTGATAGGTCCAATTGCCTTGTTTTGGTCCAGGAACCCAATCAGCCGGAATCGCCATAGGCAGTCTCTCAGAGGTTGTCATCATCGCCCTGCCTTTCTATTTATGAGATCAATCTAAGCATCGGCAAAAGGATATTCAGCTTCGTCTATAGTTTCTAATTCCATAGCTATCACCTCCATGCTGTTATTATAAAACATCTCAGATCTCACCCTCCCAAGAAGCTATCCACCCAGGCAAATGCTTCATAAAATGCTGTACCAATTTGAGGCATAAAAAGAATAAGCCCATTAGCTAGTGATAGCAGTTCAGTTGCACGCTCTCTCGTATCAACCTGCTGCCATGCATGCTGTACCAAGTGTAGTAGATGTTCATATTTTTTGACGCCCGCTAGGGCATTTGCTATCTCTCGTAAAAACCCTACTCTCACCTTGCTCTCCTCAGTAGTACGCTTTACCACAATGGACTCTGCCCACACTATCTCACTCTCGTTCAACAGATCCACTTTAGCTAACTGAGTGATAAAATCTTTCAAGCTGTTAATTTTCTCCTGCTCATCCTCAATCCTATGTATCATCACCTTAGCACGCTCCCACTGCTGGGCCTGAGCCAGCACTGCTCCTAGCTCACGTAAGACAACATCTTTGTCCCTTACCTTCTCCAGAGAGCGAGCAACGGCTTCAGCACGCTCCCATTGCTGGGCCTGAGCTAGTGCTACTCCTAGCTCACGCAGCACGACGGATCTATCGCTCGCCTTCTCAAGAGAGCGAGCAATGCCTTCAGCACGCTTCCGCCGGAGCCGAGCCAGTGCTACTCCTAGCTCACGCAGCACGACAGCTGTGTCCTCTGCCTTCCCCAGAGAGCGAGCAACGGCTTCAGCACGCTCCCACTCTCCTGCCTGAGCTAGTGCTACTCCTAGCTCACGCAGCATGACGGTTCTAGCGCTTGCCTTCTCAAGAGAGCGAGCAATGCCTTCAGCACGCTCCCACTCTCCTGCCTGAGCCAGTACTTTGACTAGCTCACGCAGCAAGACAGCTGTGTCCTCTGCCTTCCCCAGAGAGCGAGCAACGGCTTCAGCACGCT
>JAFAXQ010000021.1 GCA_019240835.1 Ktedonobacteraceae bacterium | reverse complement strand
TGGGAACCAAAGGCAGCGTAGACTCTGCCATGCTCTAAGAGCAGACCAGGCCGATTCAGTTGCCACTGTGGCAGAAAGAGGACATGGCCCATGCCATCGTTCCTTTGTCCAGTGCCAGGTGCCGAAGCCTGAATCTCCTTCGGACTGCCGACTCTGTCACGTCCTGTGGTGATATCGAGGGCATAGAGGTACTGGTGGAACGTCGTCTGTGCTGCCTGCACCCGCTTCGTTGTCGCCACGACGTACATAGTGGCTGTGGCAGGATCAATGACTGGTGTTGATGTGATACCAATCACAGGGAAGACGTTGTTGCACAGCACATCAGATGACGAGACTGGAGTCTCACCAGCAGGCGTGAGCGTCCTTCGCCAGAGTACGGGGTCACTGGTATCAGCGTCGAACGCATACACTGAATCGTTTTCGGTTGCGACGAAGACGACATTATGCGTCCCCTGACCCGGGATAGCGACGTTGTGCATGTACAATGGTTGCGCATAGGTTTGTCCATCCACACGCTGCGTGAAAAGCTGTTTGAGCTGCGGCACGTTGGCCACTGTCAAGATGGTCTCGTGGGGGTTCCATCCCGTGCGGGCATTGTCGTAGTGCTGGGTTACGTAGTTGCTTCCTGTTGCTGCCATGTTCTTTTCCTCGGGCTATTTCTATTGTATAAACGAATGATACCCGCCTTTTTGGGTTCTTTTGCGGAAGTTTGTCATGGAACGCAACGAGCAGGAGGTGATTCTTCAGTTAATGTCCATTATTTAACTGCGTTGTGCCTTTGTGCTATCAGTATAGGTTACTTATGCCCGAGGTAAGCGCACACGGAGCGTTGTGCCTTCCCCCGCGACACCCGTGCTCTCGATCCAGATGGTGCCACCCATTGCCTCCATCAGACAGCGGCAGATATATAAGCCTAATCCTGAACCCCGTACAGGACTATTCATATCTCGCTCCAAGCGTACAAACCGTTGGAAGACGTGGGCCTGATCTTCTGGTGCGATGCCTTTGCCCTTGTCCGTGATACCGATGACCACTTTGGTCGGGCAGTCTGCGCAAAGTTGAGCAGAAAAAGCAAGGGGCGATCCTGCGG
Organism: Ktedonobacteraceae bacterium; assembly: GCA_019240835.1. Lineage (GTDB taxonomy): Bacteria > Chloroflexota > Ktedonobacteria > Ktedonobacterales > Ktedonobacteraceae > JAFATZ01. The sequence goes on along the minus strand of JAFAXQ010000021.1, from coordinate 8,813 downwards.
GCGAATATTTCAAGGCGTTCACGCTGATATTGAGCAAAACCTGCCGCAGACGCTCTACATCGGCTTGCACTGCCAGATGCGCTGGAACATGCACTTGCACCTCTCGCTGTTCCTGAGTCAATTGCGGCTCAATCAGGGTCAACACATATTGGATTATCTCGTGGACGCATACGCGTTCAAGATGAGCGGGATGTTTTTCTTCTATCTCCAGGCGACCTGCGTTCATCATAGTATTGAGCAGCGTCACCAATTCCTCACAGCCGTACTGTGCTTTGTGCAGAAAATCCTGACGCTCTTTGGGGGAAAGAGCCTCATCGTGCAGCGTCAGTAACTCGAGGTAGCCTTGGACACAGGTAAGGGGAGTGCGCAGTTCATGTGAGGCCGTCGTTAAAAACTGATCTTTGAGCTGGTCAAGCTCTTGCAGTTCCTGATAAGTTGTCTGGAGTTGTTCCACGTCTCGCCGTCGTCGTTCTCGGTCGTGCAGCAGCAGTTCGTTCTCATACGTCGCCAACAAGTAGCGCGCTGCTATGAAAAGCGCGACCAGCGTCGTGAGCACGATCAAGAAGAGCACCCGTGCTTCATCGTGTTGCAGGGCGCTCGCCAGCGTGAGCAGCGAAACAATCATGAGAGGTAGGTAGAGCAGCACACTTTGCAGCAGGACAAAGCGACGGGGGGAGGTGTCATGGGGGACATCTTCGTTGCTCGTGGCTGTTGAGTAAGCCTGCTCGTGATAGGCGCTGCTAGCGAGAGCAGCATACTGATAGCGTGAGGAAAGTCCGATCAGTAAAGCACTGATGGGTCGCAAGGGAGAAAGGAAGACGAGGTCAGAGTGCGCGAGACCAAGCAAAGTTGCATAGACGGTGATTGTGTCAGCAAAGATAGCGGCGATCAGACCCAGAGCGCACAGTAGCAGTGAGGAATGCAAAATGCGTTCAGCGCAACGCCGAATAATCATCAGCGTTGCAAGAATGAGCAGCACATCCCAAAAAGGGTAGGAGAGGGTGGTGATCAGGGTGTCAGTGCTCACATGGGTTGCCTTCTGCATCTGTATGGACGGTGCGATAAAGGCCGACCAGCTCACTGCTAGAACGCAAAGCGTGGTGATAGCGGCGTCAGGTCCCATACGTGTACAGGCTCGTTCGAGTCTGGGGCCAGTAAGCGTAAGGATCAGACCCGCGAAGATGAGTGGATAAAAGCAGGTGAAGCCGAGGTCGGCATATGATGGGACGGGGAAGGACAGACCACGCACATGAAACACCATCACGTATACCCTTGCGAGTCCTTGAGCCATCAGAGCCAGGCCAATCAGCAGCCACGCCAACTGGTAGCGCGGCGACAACTGCAAAGGACCGCAACGTGCTCGATACGTTGTGCTCCAAGCCCAACAAGCGCCGACCAAGGCAGCCAGTAGAGAGAGCGTATCGGAAAATACGATGCTCAAACGACCTGAAAGAAGGCCCGTCCCCACTATGCTTGCAGCTACGAGAAATAATGCGCCTATCACGCCAACTGTGTTCTGCCAACTGAGCTTTTGAAGGTAGCCAGGTCCTAATGCTTCTGTGATAAGCATCTGTGCATGCGTTTCAGATACTCTGGGCATAGCTTGTCCTGAGAAAAGTCTTTATTTTGTGTCTCTAAGTATGGTATCACAAGTACCTGACTACGACATGGATTGTCACCATGAAAGTCTTGTTGTGGTTTTGGATGCAAGCCCAAAACCACAACAAGACTCTTGACTTTCTTTATTCTCAGCGTGTATATTCTTTGTTAGATGACTTCTTGACCATCTAATATTGCATCGTCATTTTGTTCGTTTCCGCGTAAGCTGGCCAAGAAACCATCCTCTAAACGTCCGTATTGTTGTCGTTTTATTAGTAGTGATGAACCGCATATGAATAGAGCAAGATTAGCCAGCTAGAAAGAACACATCATGAGCACACAATCTCAGGATACTACAGTGACAATGCCACAACAGACGACAGAGCAGAGCGAGATATGGAAAAAACGCAGACGCCTGTTTGAGACCTCACTCAACCCGTTTCCTGAATACCGCATCTTACGTGAAAGCGACCCCCTCTCCTACGATGAGGAACGCAAGTGGTGGGAAGTGTATCGCTACCAGGACGTCCAGTGCATCATCAACGACTATGCCACCTTCTCTTCGGAGCGCCTACTCAAAGACCAAGACTTCCGTCGGCAAGTGGATGAGCAGGAGGAGTTCGCGCCTAGTATTCTCAATTTGGATCCACCGCGTCACAGAAAGCTGCGCTCACTGATTACTCAGGCGTTTACTCCGCGTGCCGTGGCCCAAATGACCCCACGCATCACCACCATTGTGCATGAGCAACTCGACACGGTAGCCTCTACGGGACACATGGACGTGATCGAGAACCTCTCTTATCCGCTGCCCGTCATTGTCATTGCTGAAATGCTGGGTATCCCCTCCGAGCAGCGGGCACAGTTCAAGCGCTGGTCGGACGATGTACTCAGTCCAGACGAAGAGAAGCCGAGGCAAACTCTCAAAGAGATGAACAACTACTTCCGGCCAGTCATCGCCGAACGCCGAGTTGCACCCGGGGATGATCTGATCAGTGCGCTGGTCGCTGCAGAGGTCGATGGAGAAAAGCTCACCGAACCAGAGTTACTCAGCTTCTGTGTTATCCTGCTGATTGCCGGTAATATTACCACAACCAATCTGATAGGCAATGCGATACTCTGTTTTGATGACCATCCCCAAGTCATGGACGAGCTGCGTGCTGACCCGTCCCTGATGCCCAGTGCAGTTGAGGAAGTGTTGCGCTACCTCTCTCCCGTGCAGCGGCTCGTTCGCGTTGCGGCAGTTGACACACTCATCGGTGATAAACAAATTAAAGAGGGACAAATCGTGGTGCCTTGCCTTGGTTCGGCCAACCGTGACGAGACGCAGTTTCCCGATCCCGATGTCTTTGACATTCGCAGAACGCCCAACCGCCATCTGGCTTTTGGGCACAGCATCCACTTCTGCATAGGTGCTCCCTTGGCACGGTTGGAGACCAAGATTGCCCTGGAAGTTATGCTGCAGCGCTTTACTGATATCCAGCGGGTGCGCGACATTCCTTTGGAAACGGTCAGCGGGTTCCTTGGAGTGAAAAGCTTGCCCATTACGTTTAGAGAGAAGTAATATGCGGGTCAGGGCGATGACAACGAAGCACGTCGTCGCCCTGCTCTATAAGAGAAAGTTTTTTGCAACACGGCCCTAGCATGTGTGTATGTGTGGCACACCCCCCAGCAACACCTCTTGCACAAGCGACGCGAGTGATGACCAAGTAGACTCTTAACTTCTGGAGGTAGCTGTCCACATGAAACGAAAACACGGCGGGATGCGTGCCCTCTATGAGGTGCTGCGTCTGTGCCATAAGTCACGACGCGATGCCTAAAAATTAGCATTGACAATTCCTATCTTCTGCTGATAACCTACAATATATAATTGTTTACTCCACGAAGGAACAGCATATGCAGAAACACCCCTTCCTTGAGCGCGCTGAGCAGCTTATGGACTCCTATCTCGCCGACCTAAAGGCGATTGTGAATATTGATTCGGGCACGTACAACAAAGCCGGCGTAGACCGGGTCGGTGCCTACCTCCAGGAGCGGTTCCACAGTTTCGGTTTCTCCACAGCCTTTGATCATCAGCAGGACTACGGCGATAATCTTGTCGCCACACACCGGGGCCGTGCTCCTAAGGGGCAACGCATCCTGTTGGTTGGACACATGGATACAGTTTTCCCCGATGGTGAGGCGCAACGCCGTCCCTTTGCACTCGGTGAGCGCAACGGCATGCATATCGCAACAGGACCAGGTGTGCTCGATATGAAATCGGGCGTGTTGATCGGCCTTTATGGCCTGCACATACTAATCGAAGCACAACAGACCGACTATCAAAGTGTAACCTTCATCTGCAATAGCGACGAAGAACTCGGCTCACCCGCCAGCAAGGCGCTTATTCGAGAGCTAGCGCGCCAGTCGGATGCCGTTATCGTGCTGGAGGCGGGGCGCACTAAGACAACTGTTGTCTCATCCCGCCGTGGTTGCGGGAAGTACCGCATCGAGGTGCGGGGTATCTCAGCCCATGCAGGCGTTGCACTGCAAAAGGGGCGCAACGCTATTCTGGAGCTTTCTTACCAGGTGCAGGCAATGCAAGCCCTCAACGGCACTATCCCAGGCACCTCGGTCAGCGTGGGCGTCATTGGCGGAGGTGAGCGCACCAACGTCGTGCCCGACTTCGCTTATTGTGAGATGGACGTGCGTGCCAGTGATGAGGCAGGCTTACATGCGCTTGATGCGGCAATACGCAAAGTGGCCTCCAAGACAATGCTCGATGGTACAAGCATTACGGTAAGCAGTGATATCCACTTTATGCCCTTTGAGCGCTCGCCGCAGAATCACCCCCTGATAGAGATGGCGCGAGAAGCTGGTCGTGAACTGGGCTTAAAGATAGAGGATGTAGGTAGCGGTGGAGCTTCTGATGCTAACGGCACTTCATCTATAGGCATCCCGACTATCGACGGGCTGGGTGCGGGCGGCGACCTTGCACATAACCCGAACGAGTATATTGAGCTTGATTACTTACCCATACGTATTGCGCTACTAAGTGGCCTTGTGCGCGTTATGATCAGCAAATCAATTTCTGCGTAATGTCGTAATGTGCCTTGTGTCAGTCGGTTTTTATTCTGGAGTCTATCATGTTGTTGGACCAACTCGGAGCAATAGCAAGCATCGTACTGGTCGACTTACTATTAAGCGGCGATAATGCTCTCGTGATAGGTGCCGCTGCCTCCGGCTTTCCTCGGCGACAGCGCTGGCTCGCCATCAGTGTCGGCGGCAGCGGTGCTATCGCGCTGCGTATCGCCTTTTCCCTTGTCTCTACAGTGGTGCTGAACTGGCCCTGGGTACAGTCTTTTGGGGGCATCTTTGTTCTTATTATTGCTATCAGGCTACTTGCTGATCGTGAGAGCAGGGTGTCCCCCAAGAAAAAAACACATGATGCTTCGTTATCTGATTCCTCCACTCATAAACAACATCTGATTAAGCATAGCTTATTGGCGGCCATGCTCACTGTTCTCGTCGCGGATGTGACAATGAGCTTGGACAATATCCTGGCTGTGGGGGCGATAGCGAACGGCGATTTTAAGCTCCTGATAGGAGGCGTATTTTTGAGTGTGCTTCTACTTCTGCTCGGCAGTGCCCTAGTGGCTGAATTAGTCGGGCGCATGACGTGGCTGCTTGATCTTGCTGCCCTGTACTAGCATGGACGGGGGCTAACATGGTGCTGAGTGATACAAGTCTCATGTCCGTATTGAAGGTGAACGCCTTCCCCTGGATGAAGGTAGCAATTCCCGTCGCAGCATTCGCTATTGTTATCATCACAGATTTCTATTATTTATGTATACATAACAGAGATAGAAGAGCCTGATTTTCAGGAAACGCCGCAAGGTTTTATTGCTTGGAAGAGATCTAATGCAGATTAGTGAACCGGCAGAATATATCATTCTAGGGCTGCTCAGGAATAAGCCTATGCATGGCTATGAGATGTTTCAACACTTCGAGGGTGGTACGTTGGGGCAGATTTTGCACCTAGAGATGAGCCAGATGTATGCGTTCCTCAAAAAACTGGAGCGCCTAAACTACATTGAGGCGCAACTGGAAGTACAGGGACCACGACCGCCGCGCAAAGTGTATCATCTCACCAAACGGGGTCGTGATCTCTTTCTACATTGGCTCACTGAGCCTGTTGAGAAGCCTCGCGATATTCGCATCCTTTTTCTCATCAAACTGTACTTCGTGCGCCTGTATCTACCCGAACAGATACCAGACTTGCTCAGCCAAGAGATTCTTGCTTGCCAGCAATTTCTCAAACATCTAGAGGCCAGATATTGCACAAGTAGCGCATCCGGCAAGATGGACTCCTTTGAGCACGTGATCTTGAGCAGTCGCATTCACCATACGCGCTCCCTTTTGGAATGGATACACACATTGCAGATCGAGATGGTGGGGGATTACGCTAGCGACAGCGGCAAGCGGAAGCACGAAGGGTAAATGCAAAAGAGCAGAAGAGGCTGGTTGACTCTGGCCGGGTCTGCTTAGCATGTGATAGAATCTTAGTACAAACGTTATACACCTACTCCAGGAGACACTCAGGCATGCAGAAGCAGATAGGAACAATACAGGTAAAGCGAAATTTCCCAGAGATGCTCAAGGGAGGAGTAATCTGTGATGTTACTAATGCTGATGAGGCGCGTATTGCAGAGGAGGCAGGAGCAGCGGCGGTGATGGCACTGGAACGAGTTCCAGCCGATATCCGTGCCCAAGGGGGAGTGGCACGTATGAGTGACCCTGAGATGATTATCAGCATCAAAGCAGCGGTGACCATCCCGGTGATGGCAAAGTGTCGCATTGGCCACTTCGTAGAGGCTGAAATTCTGCAAGCCATTGGCATAGACTGTATCGACGAGTCAGAAGTGTTGACACCTGCCGATGAGCGCTTCCATGTCAACAAGCACCTCTTCTCGGTGCCCTTCGTCTGCGGTGCCCGCGACCTAGGCGAGGCTCTGCGCCGTATCGGTGAGGGAGCTGCCATGATGCGCACAAAGGGCGAGGCTGGTACAGGGAATGTGATCGAGGCCGTACGACACATGCGTGCAATTATGGACGGCATTCGCCGCCTGCAGACGTTGCCCGAGGAAGAATTAATGACGGAAGCCAAGAATCTGGCTGCTCCGTATGATCTTGTCTGCGAGGTAGCGCGTACAGGAAAGTTGCCCGTTGTCAATTTCTCCGCTGGTGGCCTTGCCACTCCCGCCGACGCGGCACTGATGATGCGCCTGGGTGCCGAGGGTGTCTTCGTTGGTTCGGGCATCTTTAAGTCTGGCAATCCGCTCAAGCGTGCCAAGGCTATCGTCCGCGCTACCACCTACTATCAGGATGCGCACATTCTTGCCGAAGTATCGCGTGCTCTTGGTGAGCCGATGGTAGGCATCAATAGTAGTCAACTGCCAGAAAATGAACTGATGGCGAAGCGAGGCTGGTAGTTTCCAATGTCTAACCCAGAGCCACGTATTGGCGTAATAGCATTACAAGGCGATTTTGAGGCGCATCTGGCAGTGTTAGCAGAGTTGGGAGCTGAAGGCATTGCTGTCAGACTCCCGCAGCATTTGCACACCGTAGATGGTATAATATTACCAGGAGGTGAGAGTACCACCATCGGCAAGCTGATGGTTGAGTATGGCTTAGATGAGGTGTTGCAAAGGAAAATTCAGGCGGGTGTACCTGTCTGGGGAACATGTGCCGGTTTGATTTTGTTAGCCAAGGAGACGGATAACGCCCTAGTCGGTCAGCCATTGTTGGCCTCTATGGATATCCGCGTCCGTCGCAATGCGTTTGGTAGTCAGCGGGAAAGTTTTGAGACAGATGTGTCGGTGCCTGTACTAGGAGAAGCGCCATTCCATGCTTTCTTCATCCGTGGGCCAGTCGTTGAAGCGGTCGGTCCGGGTGTGGAGGTGCTGGCAATGCTCGACAATGGAGCCATCGTCGCGGTCCGACAAGGAGCCCTGTTAGGCACGGCTTTTCACCCAGAGGTTGCTCAAATTCAAGGTCACAGAGATACACGCTTCCATCACTACTTTCTCCGCATAGTACAGAGCATCAAATTATAGTGGGAGTGGAGGGGGCGAAGCCTCCGGCAAAGGGCTGTCACCCCTTGGCCCTGCTAAACATCTTGTGGTGCAGGAGTATTGGATGATACGACCGGTATTGTATGTTGATCTGCCGGGCATCATCTACGCTATTGACCGTCGTGCTCGCAGTAAAAAGCGCGAGTTTGCTAACTTTGTGTGCTGGCTGGAGCCAGTGGAGAGTTACTTACCCCCGCCTATCCTAAGGAATATTCTTCCACTCAATCCTACTGCACGCACCTGGATTTGTGAGGACCACTGGCGCATACTCGGTTTCGCCCAGGTACAAGAGCGTCCATCACACATCATGTGGGATCTTGTCTATTTAGCCTCAATGGTACATAGCACTACCTCCTGCGAAGAAGTCTTAAGTGGCCTGTTAGAATATACCTTACAGATGGCAGCCACTCATGGCATTCTGCGCGTTTTTGCAAAGGTTGAAGATGAAATACCGGAGTTGGAATTATTCCAGCACACGGGGTTTCAACGCTACGCACGTGAACTGACTTACGTGTATGATCCTCAACACATACAAAGTAGGCTGATAACCACCGATCCTCCTCTCCCCTCCTTGCGGCGCTGGCACCGCCATTACGTGTGGAGCCTGCACCAACTCTACCGCGCTGTCACACCTCCACGTGTGCAAATGGCAGAGCTGCAGGAGAACAGCGAGGAGTATGCAAAACTGCACGTCGGCTCACTGCATCCGCTACCTTTCCCTTTGTCGGCAGGAAGCGAAAACTATGTTTGTGACGTTGGCGTGCGTTTAGGTGCATGGTTGCGGCTCTATGTGGGCCACGGCTCGACACCGCACCGTCTCTTTCTTCTTGTTCATCCTGAGCACGCTGAACTAGCCGAGCCATTGCTCAGATTCGGTATCAGCCGACTTCAGGAAATTAGTGTACGCCGCATCTATTGTTTGGTGCGTGAGTACGACTCTTTTGTAATCACTGCTCTGCGTAACAGTGGATTTGAGCACATCTCCACCAAGGTGTTGCTCGTGCGGCACATGGCTTCGCTCGCCATAAGGCACAGCACGGCTCCCCTGCTGGAACAACGAGCGGTCTATGGCTTGAAGGGATTAGGGACCATCAATTCACGCCA
>JAFAXQ010000096.1 GCA_019240835.1 Ktedonobacteraceae bacterium | reverse complement strand
GAGGTTTTACCGTGGTCAACGTGGCCCATAATTGTCACGACTGGCGGGATAACCACCATGTTATCCTGGTCACGCGTCGCCATCATCATTTCATTAGCAGAGAGTTTACGCTCTCCCTGGACCGTTGCTGCTGGCGGAGACACGTTCTGGCTCGGCTCGAAGCCTAGCTCCTGTGCTACTAGCGCTGCCTGTTCGTACTCAACCACTTGATTGATGTTAGCAAAGATGCTATGTTTGATCAGTCCACGAATAATCTCATTGGGGGTAGCGTGTAGCAACTCAGCCAAGTCTTTTACCACGATCTGCGCTGGAATGGACACTGGACCGGTTTGTTTCTCTCTAGAGGCGACAGCCCTGCGCTCATGGGAGCGCTGCACAGTCGTTGCAGAGCGACCGTTCTGGCGGGCAGAGCTTGGCTGCGCTCGACCCTGAGTGGGTCGTGTCGTTGCTGGACTGCCATATTTCGCTGCTTGGCGCTGCGTTGTTAGCCCAGTAGCACGGCCTAGTTGAGACGGACGTTGCTGTGGGGCTACCGGGGGATGATGTACTGGTGGTTCTGATGTATATGTTCTCTGCCCACCGGTACGCTGAACAGGTGTCACCTGACGTTGGCCGATTGCAGTTGAGGCAGAGTTCTTTGCTGCACCATTGTGTTGTGTTGGTGGCGTGTTTCCCCCGCCACGTTGACTAGGTGTTCCCGTTGCATCACTGCGACCAGTAGCACTTGAACGCTGGGTTGTCGCTCTTACCTGCTGAGCCGAAGGACGAACTGTAGGGGTAGCTGCAGAGGAACTGTTCGCCGTTATATTGCGATTTTGTTCGGCTGTAACCTCGGAAGGTGTACGACGCCTGGTTACTGTACGTGTATCTTGCTGCTGGCTATCTGCTAGAGCGTTCTCTTGCTTTGAGCGCGTATTTGTTCTCGCCCTCGAAGTTTTTGCCTGCTCGGTGCCTTCCGGAAATTCAGCTGTGTCTTTCATGAAGAAGACTCCCTTCTATCGACTGATACGCCACGGAGTGGCGCTGGAAATCTCTCTACACAGCCATAGAGAGGGTCTGTCACTTTTCCACTACATGGAAAGGCGACAGACCCTCGTTGGTGCAGTGCCAGGCATGTTTCAGTCTGCTTTTTCTGGCGTTATTGCTATGGTCTTATATAATCATAGCGCTCGCTCCGCAAACATTCGCTTGGTAGAACTGCCCACTAGACGAAGGGCTGTGTCTCTGTCAAGAGTAGAGATCAAATGACTCATATATATTTTTCTTTCAACCCTCATCCAACCAGATGATTGGATGCCAGTATTGAATGAATACTTACTCTCCCCATAGGTAGGGAGAAGATAGAAACTTCCCGACTCTATAAATTAGTATAGCTTACTCTCAAATTCCTTGCAATAGCTCTAAGGGACAATCAATGTTCAAAAAACCTTTCGTGGAGACCCTCGCGCCTTGGCGGCTGAGGAAGGAAACGAAACCGTTTAGTCCTTTGGCAGAGTAGCAATATAAGCATCCAATCCCGCACGATCTTTCTCTGAAATCGACATGTCAAATTCCTGTTCGAGTCGTTTTTTCTTCATGGCGTTCTCCCAGCAAGAGAGCTTGGCGCAAAGATAGGCTCCGCGCCCAGACTTCTTACCCGTCGCATCGATCAACACCTGTCCGTCCACTGTGCGTACAATGCGCAGGAGTTCACGTTTCGATTTCGTCTCGTGACAGGAGACGCAGGAACGCAGAGGAATATGTTTCTGCTTCTTTGGTTGTTTACTTGCCGTTTTGGCCATAGTATATTCCCTCTGTCATACCTTAAACTCTTAACTAAGAGAACTTATTCCCGCCGCGATGGGAGGTGCTAGAGCGCTTGGATCCTGCTTCACGATCATGACGACTACCACGCTCATGCCGCGAGGACGTGGCTGGCTCATAGTCGTCGCGCTCTTCGTATATTTCCCCCTCTGCTGGCTTGGTAACATCAACACGCCATCCTGTCAGTTTGGCAGCAAGGCGTGCGTTCTGTCCATCCTTGCCGATTGCCAGAGACAACTGTCTCTCGAGTACTGTAACGAGTGCAGTGTGATCCACTTCGCGTAGCTCCACCTTGAGCGGTTTGACCGGGCTAAGGGCGTTGGACACAAAAGTTGCAGGATCAGGACTCCACTGAATAATATCTATCTTCTCTTCGTTTAGCTCGTGTACAATGTTGTTGATGCGCGAGCCGCGCACCCCTACGCATGAGCCTATAGGGTCCAATCCCTCCTGGCGTGTTACAACTGCTACCTTGGAACGACTTCCCGGCTCTCGTGCAATGGCTTTGATCTCGACGGTCCCTTCGTAGATTTCTGGAACCTCTGACTCAAACAAGCGACGCACAAGATCTCGATGGGTGCGAGAGACAAGTATCTGCAACACGCGTCCCTGCACACGGCGTACATCATAAACGTAGACGCGGATACGTTGTCCAACGCGATAGCGCTCCGTCGGCACCTCTTCGGTGGACGGCATCATTCCTTCAACCCTATCGGCCTTATCTGCCAAGTCAAAGTCAAGAAACCAGCCGCGAACGGGGTCTTTACGTGTAAGTGTACCGAGGCGGATTTCGCCGACCCAGTTTTTGATCTGATCGTAGAGATATTCGTGTTCTGCCTCACGGATGCGCTGCAGGATGACTTGCTTTGCAGTCTGTGTTGGAATACGCGCAAAGATGAACGATGAATCAACATCAATAGACTGTCCAAGCGCTGCCTTGGGGATAAGGCGTTGCGCTTCTGCCAAGGAGATTTCTTCGTTGGCGTCACTCACTTGGGCTACGACACGTTTTGATGCCCAGACATGTACCTCTCCATTTTTATCGACTTCGATGCGTACATTTTCTCCGCCGCTGAAGCTCTTACGGTACGCGGCTAGCAGGCCGTTTGCCACGGTCTCCATTACCACTTCGCGGGGTAAACCCTTTTCGGCAATTAATTGTGCAATAGCAGCTTGAAATTCGCTTCTCATAGCCTTGTCCTCCCGCAGTGGAATTACTCATTTTTTCGAGTGCAATAAAAAGTCCCTAGCAAACAGAAAAGTGGGTATTTCCCCCACTTTTCTCAAAAAAGTTTCCTCTGTTATGTCGATAGTATATCACACAGATTGTCTTTTGGCTAGGGGTACAAACTATCTTCAACAGGAGATGTGGTGTCAGTAGCTGCGCCTACTGGCACCACATCTCCTGTTGTAAGGCTCCTACTATACTCGATAAATAGCAAACTGAGAGAATTTGGCTTGCGCGCCGGGGGGAGTGTTCTGTAGATTCGAGACGAACAAAGCGATGGAACCACCACTGTAGCTAGTATCTGTAACCTTACTGAGCACCTGACCGTTCACGTTCAATAGGAGAGAGGAACCATTGGCTGTAATGAGGATATGATTCGGCTTACCTTGTTTTTGAATAACAGTATTGATAGTGTAGTCTACCAATCTGCTACTCATGAGATTGCCCTTGGGATCAACAACGCCTTTAAATAGGGCGTAACTTCCATCACCGTACAGTTCGAAGCGATAATACGTAGCAAAATCGCTGTCTGGGTTAGAAGTTCCTCGAATATACACACCGTAACCATTGTCCTGTGAACCCTTAGAGAGAACAGCGTCCACAGCAATGCTAAAATTAGTATAGGTCTTATCTCCCGGTACAAGTTCCCATAGCAACTTATTGTTGTTGTCCTCAAGCGTCATAAAACCACCACCTATCGCTACAGAAAACTTCCCTGGGTCACTTTGCAGATTCCAGCCGTGAGTATTGTCGGCAAATGAGTCACTAAATAGAGGGGGCGTCTTGGGCATTGGCACGCTAGCGGTGGAGTTGAGTGAATGTGCAGACAGAAATGCGTAGCCGATGAAACCCGCACCTATCAGGAGTATAATCAGCAGGGCAATACCTACATAGAGACCGGTACTAGGACTCTTAAGCTTTGTAGCACGTTGACTTATACCAACTGCTAATGGGCCGGGGCCTAGTTGAAAACCGTTGGCCATCATCGGTGCTGGTGTGATGGGATAAGGAGATTGCTGAAATGAAGGCGGTACAGGGAAACTACCGAACTGATTTTGCCGACTGTAATAGTTCCCGTTGTTTGTTCCCTGTGGATAAGGGCCTGCATGACTTGCTGCCTGCATTACTATATAATCGTTCACGCCTGATTGTTGGAAGGGCCTATTAGATGAAGGGCGGACAGAGTATCCACAGTTGCCACAAGATAGCTCATTTGGGGGAAGTGCCACGCCGCAACGTTGGCAAAGCACTGTACCGCTATAGTTAAAGCCTGGGTATGTTGAGGACATCGCAAAACCTCCAATAACAACCGAAGATGTATATCGTTGAGTATCTCATACGCTTCCCTAATTGTCTAACGTTGCGTCCTTGTGTAGTACTTTTGTAGAATATCTTTAGAATTGTTCTACAAAGGAGGACACGATGGACCAGACACAAAGAAGACAAGTATTACGTCTTTTCACCTATGGCCTCTATGTTGTGATGTGTCATGATACTAGTGACGTGAACGCCTTCACTGCTAATTGGCTTACTCAAGTGTCATTTGAACCTCCGCTCCTGGCAGTGTCGGTCGAGAATATTTCAAAGTCGCTGCCTATGATCTTACACAGTGGGAGGTTTACTGTCAATGTACTGCGTTCCGGTCAACGTGAACTGGCTGCAACTTTGGGCAAGTCGGCCCTAAAACAACCACACAAGATGGCAAACATCGTGTATGATATAAGTGAAGATGGCTGGCCTATCCTTCGCGAGGCCTTAGCTTGGGTTGCTTGTGAAGTACGCCAAACCCTTCTCACTGGCGACTCGACGCTCATCGTTGCAGAGGTTGTCAATATAGGTGTGCTCTCTGAGGGACAACCGCTGACTATGGCCGAAACTGGCTTTCGTCACGCTGGCTAATCTCGGCTAATTTCTCATAGATTGGGCTAGTGTGCTACTTTACCAAAGTGATATACTCTCATGACACCAAAGACAGCCTATCTAAAGAAAAAAGGAAAATATGATCTAT
>JAFAXQ010000041.1 GCA_019240835.1 Ktedonobacteraceae bacterium | reverse complement strand
GTAAGTCTATCAAAAATGATCACAAGCAGCCACTGCTCTTCGATCATAGAGGTATAGATATTCTCTTGCACACCTTGCTGGAAGATGTTACGAAAGTCTTTCTCATTGAGCAACTTTGCCACTTCACGCGAGGAAGAAAAGACACCAGCTAAAAGTGCTCCTAAATTCGTTGCATCACGGCGCACTCCCGTGTCTTGCGTCGCCACAACCTGACCACTTTTATCGATTAACAGAGCAGAAGTAGCATTTGTATCGCCCATCAGTTTTGTTAACAAGGTTGAAATAGTTGCCAGTTCCCGATCTGAAATGATTAGATTCGTCAGTTGTTCCATGGACGCGCCGCCTCCGTGTACACGCCGTGCATCATATATCATATGCTGTTATATCCTACACTATGCGATATCAAGAGCCTCAAGAATTTCATTGCGACTTGCCTTGACGAGATGGCGTACGCGACCAATGTTCGAGGCATTATCAGAAAGAGTGACAATCAAGGCGAACTCACCAAGAGGATCAACACTCACCAGTCCGTGTTCATACTCCATGAGCACACCAACCACGCTTCCACGTGTAATTTCCTGCCCAAGGGCCTCCGCGGCACCGAGACCCGTTGTGGTAATAGCCCCAATGGCCTCTATATCCTCTTTGCCATCTCGACTTGACCCCTCGATCATAAGCCCGTCTCTTCCCACTATCAGTGCCTGGCGTACTCCTGAAATCGATAAAAAGCGGTTGAGCACCTGCTTTAGGTCAACCATTATTTCCTCCGCAGCGAGAAACTGTGTGTTTGCTTGATGAGCATAGCCCTTTTCATTGTAGCTGATGCATCAAGAGTACGCAATAATATAGGACATCTTGGCTAACCTCTTCTCCATTCCTGCCCTCAGCCGAGGCAGGAATGGAGAAGTCTTCACCTGTCGACGATCGCGTAGTTGGGAGCCTCTTTTGTAATCATCACATCATGGGGATGACTCTCACGCAAACCAGCATTCGTGATACGCACAAAGCGCGTATTGTTCTGCATGTCAGAGATGGTTGCAGAGCCGGTATAGCCCATTGCTTGGCGCAGTCCGCCCACTAACTGAAACACAAGTGGTCCCAGCATACCCTTGTAGGGAACGCGAGCTTCGATACCCTCGGCGATCAGCATTGACTCGTCCATGTCATTCTGAAAGTAGCGGTCCTTGCTATAGCTGCGCTGCTTCATTGCTCCAATTGAGCCCATACCCCTGTAATCTTTGAAACGCTCGCCACGTGAGATAATAAGCTCGCCAGGACTCTCGTCAACGCCAGCGAGTAGACTTCCTAGCATCACTGTGTCGGCACCTGCCGCAATAGCTTTGGCGATGTCGCCGGAATACTGCACGCCGCCGTCAGCGATGAGGGGCACACCATACCGACGTGCAACACAGCCACACTCGTAAATAGCACTAATCTGAGGCATACCAATACCAGCGATGATGCGTGTCGTGCAGATAGCTCCAGCACCAATACCAACCTTGACTGCATCCGCCCCAGCTTGTATTAAAGCCTCCGTTGCCTCCGTTGTCACAACATTACCGGCGATCAGTTGTGCATCATTACCGAAGCGTTCCTTCACCTTTGCCACTGTCTCTAAAACCATACGCGAGTGAGCGTGCGAGGTGTCAACGACCAAGACATCGACACCTTCCTCGACCAAGGCAGCGCAGCGTGCGTTGGTATCCGGTCCCACACCGATGGCAGCTCCCACGCGCAAGCGCCCATACTCATCCTTAGATGCGTGTGGATAAAGAATCTTCTTCTGAATATCCTTCATCGTGATAAGCCCCTTGAGCATGCCATGCTCATCTACCACTGGCAGCTTTTCGATTTTATAGCGATGGAGGCTATCACGCGCCTGCTCAAGCGTGGTTCCTACCGGAACTGTAACCAGATGATCGCGTGTCATTAATTCCGAGATGGGTCGATTCAGATTTGTCTCGAAACGGATGTCGCGGTTAGTAAGGATGCCAACAAGCTTTCCATACTGAGTAATCGGAATGCCAGAGATATGAAAACGCTTCATCACTGTCAGCGCCTCGTGAAGGCACGCTGTTGGCTCTAGCGTAATCGGATCGGTAATCATGCCCGATTCGGAGCGCTTCACTTTGTCAACTTCCTGAGCCTGTTCTTCGATGGACAGATTGCGATGAATGATACCGATCCCCCCCTCACGCGCCAGCGCAATTGCCAGTGGTCCCTCGGTTACTGTATCCATTGCCGCGCTCACGATAGGGATATTGATGGTAATGGAACGCGTCAACCGTGTCTGCGTCGAAACATCACGAGGCAAGACCGCAGAAACTGCAGGAACAATCAATACATCGTCAAACGTAAGAGCTTCTTTAGCAAACTTCCTCTCAAAAGCATCGTGGTTCTGTGCCGGAGACATAACTCGGCATCCTCCTTAAAAAAACGCCCAGCACACAGAGTAGGTGTGCTGGACCTTCCCACTTTCTATGGCTGGCTGCAATGCTCTCTTCACAGCCACACAGGTCGATGAAGTACGCAGAACAAGTATTTTTGTAATAGAGTGTAGCATGCCTAATTGGGAAACGTCAAATTTTTGCATAGTCTCCTAACGATCATTGCTTGTGGGTCCATCATCTCTTGAGCTTTGGCAGAGAAGGCAAGAGGATGGCGGCTACTATCTTATCGCCATGCGCCAACCATACGATCTATTTAGCGGTATACCGATGAGTACCTCTGTCGTTGCACAGATGACCATTGCCTTAGCACAGCAGCAGGGTTTAACGGTAAGGCTGTTGGAGTCGCTGTTAGACGTTGACGAGTTTGCTGACCTACAACGTCTGGCACGATTACTAGCAGCCGATTGCTCGCTGGCACCGCTCACCGCCGCTCACCTTGCTACTATGAGGAGTTTGTTCAATGACGCAGACATCTGTACTGACGCTGCCACGCTCGATCTACATTGAGCCGATGAGCCGCTGTAACGAAAGAAAACAGGCCGATAACGAACGGCGTATGCGTATCTTTGAGCGCAAAGAAGCCTCGTGCAATTAGATCTACCGCAACTACTGCAGGCAGACCAAGCACATAGCCGATCAGTGCTAGATGCGTCAGATCAGACGGATGCTAATCAAATGCGCCATGCTGGAAGAGCGGATGAATCAGCGGCTTGCCAAACAGCCAGAGGCGAGAAAGGTAAGTAAGAGGGACACGGCGATTACTTTGATTCCTGTTAGACACATACGGACGTAACGACCAGAAGTAGCTTGTGCCGTCAAATCAGGCAAAAGGGCTTGTCCTAAGAAAACGAACATCTTTTGTGACTCGCAACAAACACACGTGCATACTGGCAGCGTTCTATGCTAAGCTATGCTCTCAAACGACCGTCTTTTGAAGCATACTCAAGCAGCGAAAGGTATGATACAGTATGAGTGAGCTCTATTGGTGGAGACGCTAGGGGGACTTTGCCCCTGGCAGTGGCATTTTGCCGCATATGGGAGAGGTCATCTCCCATTACCGCAAGCAGCGCTACCCGACGCAGATGGAGTTTGCCACTGCCTCAGGCTACACCTTACGCACCGTACAAGAATGGGAAATTACGATGATGATCAACGACCACGAACGCCGTATCTTGCTGGCCAAGTTGCTCAAGATACCGCCGGCACTGCTTGGGCTCGACTGGCGGCTGGTGACCTATCAGGACGCGACAGGAGCCCCAACAGACCCGCTCTCGGAGATGGGAGAACTGCTCGAAGAGGATACCTACTACCTGTATGAGGATCTGCTAGTCATGGGCTGGGAGTGTCTGTATGCTGGCAAACTAGCCGAGATTGCGCCGCGACTGGAGAGGCGACTGCGCAAGCTACAGGATATTACCAAGCAAGCGCCCATCTCGCAGCAGGAAGCCTGGCAATATTTGCTCTGCCAGTTCTACCAGCTTCATACATCCATCATGGATGAGCGTGGAACCCACGACAGCAACAAAAAAAACGTCCTATATGAGAACACGCAAGCGGTGCGCATTGCGACCGACCTCGGTGACAACGAGTTACTGGTAGCATCGTTGTTCAGAAGCTCAGAACTGCATATGCGCTATGACAACTACGAGCTGGCACAAGAAGCGATCCAAGGGGCATTAGAGCGTGTAGAACACGTGCGACCACCGCTCAAAGTGAACGTGTATCTGGTGGCAGCCAATGCCAAGGCGGTGTCTAGCGGGAGTGACGAAACCTTGGAGAAGCAGATTCAGCGCTGGCTAGACAAGGCGTTAACGCTGGTGTATAAGGGAAAGATCGAGCAGGACAGTAGCTTTGTCAAGCCCAATCTGGCTGCTGTTCACCATGAGAAAGCCAAGACCTTGCTGCAGTTTTACAGGCTGCACCAGACGAGCAAAAAGTATGTCAAGGATGCTCGCAATGAGTTGAATCTGGCCTGGGATGCCCTTCCCGCTGATCTTATAGGATGGCGCATGTATTTCTCGTTGACAGAGGCCCGGCTGTTTGTTGCAGAGCATGATCTTGAGGGGGGTGCAAAGATGGCCGTCCAAGCCCTAGAAGCAGTCAAACTGATGGGATCACAAACAGGAGAAACAGAGGTAGTAACGTTGTACCACGATC
>JAFAXQ010000303.1 GCA_019240835.1 Ktedonobacteraceae bacterium | reverse complement strand
GCTCGTCGGCGTTATCTCTGCCGATATCGCGCTCAACCTGCCCGACTTCTCCGCCTCCGAGCGCGCCTTTACCCTGCTCACCCAGGTCGCTGGCCGTGCTGGACGTGGAGCAGAAGCTGGTCGGGTCATCATTCAAACATTCAATCCGCAGCACTTCTGTATCGAAGCAGCCTCCCGTCACGACTACCACGAGTTCTATGCTACCGAGATCGAGGCCAGAGAGCGCTACGGCTATCCCCCCTTCCGCCAATTCGTCAAGTTCACCTATAGCCACGAAAACAGGCACCGCTGCCAGAACGAAGCCCTACTCTTGGCCGAGCGCCTACAAGAATGGATCGACCGTCTCGGCCTGCTCAACACCGATATCGTCGGACCCGCCCCCGCCCTCATGGAGCGCATGTGCAGCAAGTACCGCTGGCAAATCATTGCTCGCGGCCCCGATCTGCACCGCTTGCTCAGAGTGATTGATACGCCTGGGTGGGAGGTGGATATTGATCCGGTGAGTACGATATAAGAAGAACAGAGCTAATTTCTAAGAAAGCGCATCATCGCTCATTTCCAGTTGGTCAGCATATTTCGCATAGTGGCGTGGTCTCTCACGTGCTATGTCATCAAGTAACTTATCATATATCTTTGCCTGGCCAGCATACTCAATGAGCAACTGTATCTTGCCACTTTTCGAAGTCAGATTCCAGAGTTCAGATGGTAGATCGGTGCTCTCTGTTTTTTGAATTTCTTCAGAACTGGGGTGGAGGGGACGATAGTAGTCGTATATGAACGCTGACAAATCTTCATCGTCAAACGCTACATCCAATAGTTTGCGAATAGTGGCAGTATTGTATCGCTTTTTAGAAGGCAGTAGCTTGAAAGCTTCGTGGCTATAACTATCGAAGTCTTGCAATTTTGATACACCCAATGCCAAAAGTAATTCTTGCGTGGCTTCATTCCAACGCGACTCATCAGTAAAATTAATGCATTGATACTGAGCGAGGTAGGGAGGTACTCGGGTAGGTGTAAGGAGCAAGGGAATAAGATGGCGATTCCTCTTTGGTGAAGTGAGCGGAAGAAATGACTTGTATTCCAGTTCTAGAAGTGAACTAGCTACCCCTACTGGAGAAAGTACTACGAGCATATTACGACTTTGAGTAATTGTTTTTTCTATTTCGCTAGCCCATACTTGCCCAGGCTGAATCTTCCTATCGCTCCAAACTCGTAATTCAGCATTTTCCAAGGAAGGTAACAAATAGCCTTCTACCCAACGATAGCGTTCATAGGCAAAGAGTCGGTCGACTTCATCCATCATGAAGACAAATGGATTGCTCGTTTGCTCCAAGACCTCTCTAGCGAGAAAGCGCGTAATCTTATCTTTCGGACCAAGTGGACTCTTCCAATAATGGTCTGGGCCATTGTTGGTTTGCCGCTCTTCTGCGGTGCGGTCGGCTAGATAGCGCAGGAGCGTTTCAAGGTCTATAAAGTGGCTATCGTCTGACTCTTGGAAATCAGTGTACATGACTGGGAAGTTATGCTCGTTAGCGTAGTGGGATAGACGTGCTAGAAGCGATGTTTTGCCTATTTGGCGACTGCCCTTGATGCGCAGCGTAACACCCTTGCGGAGAATTTGCAGCTTTGCTTGACTATCAACTTGCCGTTCTACGTAAAAGTGTGATTCCAATTGTACAGCTCCACCAGAAGCGTCAAGCTCCTTCAACCATTGAGAGTCGAACGCCGGAAGTGGATCTGTCGGTAGAGGTTCATGAAACGAAGAATGGGGTATCAGTTGATTGAGTTTTTGTCCTATTGTGGACTCATCGCCATCCTCTTTCCACTCCATGCATTGGATAGGTGCCAGCATTGCTCCCAGGTTATAAGGCATCTGAGTATAAGGCGTTGTGTAGGCTATACGTATCGGGATGATGTTAGGGGCGTTGTGTTGTATCTTATGATCATATGCTATAGCTACTTCGTGAGTGACCATATCACTGCTAACGGAGTATTGCGAAAGCAAAACAATAAAGAAGTCAGCTTGTTCTATTTTGCAAGATGATGTTCTAATACTACATGGTAAGTGTCACAAGAATGCAGCAGAGAAAGGCACCGCAGCATGGGCACAGTAGTTGTTCTTGGCAGCATCATCACCGACCTCGTCGCACGTGCCCCACGTTTGCCGTTGCCAGGGGAGTCATTAATCGGTGACGAGTTCGCTCTATTTCTTGGCGGTAAAGGTATCAACCAGGCTATAGCAGCGGCTCGCTTGGGAGCAAGTGTCACGCTGATTGGGCGTGTCGGAACCGACGCGTTTGGCGATGCCTTCTTTCCCGTACTCAAACAAGAGGGCATCAACAGTGTGTATGTCACACGCGACCCCACCATCGCTACCGGCGTCTCCACCCTCATCATCGCCGCAGATAGCGGTCAGAATGTGATTGTTGTCAACCAAGGTGCCAATTTGGCCATAACTGCCGAGTCGGTGGAGGAAGCATTGCATGCAGCTCAGGCAGAACATGTGCAGAAACAAGGTACAGAAAAGAGAGCAGTTTTCCTTGCACAGTGCGAAACCAGTTCTGCCTCATACATCAGCGGTATGCAACGCGCTCATACTATGGGCATGCTCACCATCCTCAACGCTGCTCCCATTCCACGCGAACAGCTCGACGCTGCGCTGTTCGCCCTTGTTGATGTCCTAGTGGTCAACGAGGTCGAAGCGGCAGCACTGGCCCAGGCAAGCGTCGCCTCGCCAAACGAGGCGCAAGTAGCGGCTGAGCAACTCCTGACACGAGGACCGCGCCATGTCATCATTACGCTTGGATCCCAGGGCTGCACATGGAGCACACACCAGGGGAAGCAGGTAGTTCACCGATTTCTACCAGTCTTCAGCGTCAAAGCGCTAGATGCCACTGCTGCGGGCGATGCCTTCTGCGGCGCGCTGGCAGCATGCCTATCTGAAAATATGCCTATGCTGGAGGCATTGCGCTGTGCAAGCGCAGCGGGCGCTCTCACTGCTACGCGCAAGGGTGCAATTGCAGCATTACCAACTGCTACGGAAGTCGAACAGCTCCTCTCTACAGCAGAGCAGTAATGGAAAAGAGCCTGGACCGGCGGTCTAGGCTCTTCTTCTGTAATACAGTCTCTTTTCGCAAACTGTTGACAAATCCCGAAGAGTATGGTATCTTAATCTTGCAAACGGAGCCGCAGTAATGGAATAGGAGTCTACATGCGGGAGTGGCTCAGTGGTAGAGCATCTCCTTGCCAAGGAGAAAGTCGCGGGTTCGATCCCCGTCTCCCGCTCCATTTGCGGTTATGCGGCGACGTAGCCAAGTGGTAAGGCGCGGCTCTGCAAAAGCTGTATGCAGCGGTTCGAATCCGCTCGTCGCCTCCAAGAGAGACGTGAATACCCACGTCTCTTTTCTGCTTTTTGGGACTCTGATGTATGCGACAACAACGCAGCTATCCTACTGAAGCAATCATCCTGAAACATCTAAATCTGGGTGAAGCTGATCGCGTCGTCACGCTCTTTACGCCACGCAAAGGCAAGTACAATGTTATTGCTAAGGGAACACGTCGCCCTGTTAGTAGGAAAGCTGGTCACCTCGAACTGCTAAGTTACAGCCAAATCCAACTTGCTCTCGGTCGCAATCTTGATATTGTCATACAAGCTGTGGAGCGTGAACACTTTGCTCACCTACGCACTGAGTTGTGGCACATGACCTGCGGCATCTATTTTGCTGAACTCGTTGATCGTTTCATTGAGGACACGACTGCTCACCCCGACGTCTACAGCCTTTTACTAGAGTCACTGCGTTTCCTAGACATGAGTGCTGCTGAGTTAAAACGGCAGCGCAGTGGGGGCATGTTGGTCGGGCAAGGACACAATCGTACACAATTGCTGCTGCGCTACTTTGAGATCTCCTTGCTCTCTGCTATTGGCTACGAACCTGTGCTGCGCACCTGTGCCCATTGCGATGCTGAGATTCAGCCTGTGGAGAATGGCTTTACTCCATCCTTGGGTGGTGCTCTCTGCCCCAACTGCTCGCATCTGTGGGCGCGACCAATTTCCATGAATGCTCTCAAAGTCTTGCGCCTGTTACAACGCACTGCGTGGGCGCGTGTTCCCTATTTCAACCTTGATGCCCATCTCCACTCCGAACTAGAGGCGGTTATGTATAGCCTGCTCCGCTTTCATTTGGAGCGCGATCTCAAAGCATGGAGTTTCTTAGAAATGTTGCGCTGACAACAACCATATTTTAGGAGCTGACGAATGATTCATTTCTACGAACTATCTAAACTCGATGCCACTCAACGCACGCGGCTACTACGCCGTGCGGAGATTGAGATTGACAATCTGCTTGAGTATGTGCGTCCGATTGTACATGCTGTCCGAGATCGTGGTGATGCGGCCCTCATCGAGTTCATGGAGCGCTTTGACCACGTGCAACTGAAACCACAGCAGTTACGTGTTAGCCGCGAAGAGGTCGAACATGCTCATCAACATCTCGATCCCGCTGTCTATGCTGCCATCAAGTATGCCATTGGCAATGTGCGCACCTTTCATGAGCGTCAGATGCCGCATGAGCAGTGGTTTACGCAGGTAGCTCCAGGTATCATAGCAGGGGAGAAGATTACCCCCATTAGTAGCGTTGGCTTCTATGTGCCCCGTGGCAAGGGTGCCTTCCCGTCAGTGCTGTATATGCTCGCCACGCCTGCCAGTATTGCAAGGGTGCCGCGTATTGTCGTCTGCACGCCGCCAGGGCCAAATGGAGAAGTTGATCCTGCCTCGCTTGTTGCTGCTAATCTGTGCGGTGTGCATGAAATCTATCGTCTCGGCGGCGCTCAGGCTATCGCCGCCCTGGCATACGGCACAGAGAGCATCGCACGGGTACATAAAATTACTGGACCAGGTAGCCCGTATGTCTCGGCAGCAAAGCGTTTACTGTATGGCACGGTCGACGTTGGTCTGCCTGCTGGTTCCAGCGAGGCTATTTTGCTGGCTGACGAAAGTGCTGACCCGGAACTGGTGGCACGCGATATGCTGATTGAGTCTGAGCATGGCCCCGACTCTTCCGGCTTGCTGGTAACTGATAGTCGTGCTCTGGTTGATGCTGTGCTGACTCTACTGCCAGACAAGATTGCGGCATTGCCAGAACCGCGTCGGGGCTTCTGCCGTACGGCACTCGAAGCCCCGCAGGGAACCGGTGGTATTATTCTCGCGGAGCATATGGGCGACGCCATCGCTTTCGTTAATGAGTATGCCCCAGAACACCTCGAAGTGCAGGTGCGTGAACCGTTCGCGCTACTACCAGAGTTAAAAAACGCTGGGGAAATTCTTATTGGGCCGTACACACCTATTTGCATAGGTAACTACAGCCTTGGCACAAATGCTGTGTTGCCCACTGGCAGCTTTGCCCATACGTTCTCGTGTACTACAGTCTTTGATTTCTTGAAGCGCACGGGATTAGCTTATGTTACGGAGGAAGGCTACGCTTCTCTGAGTGAGACGACGCGCTGTCTGGCTGAATTTGAAGGGTTTCCTGCCCATGCTAATGCTGTGACAGAGCGCAGAGTGTCACAGAAAGTGTGAGATTGGTAACTCTCATATGTCTCACCTATTAAGAAGATGTGTTATAATGCTCCAAACGAAGATTGTATCTCTGCAAGAGGAGACCCCCTGCATGAAGGGATGTGAGAGAATGAGTGCATATCATTTAACCGCTGTGATGCAAAAATATATAAGCTGGCGCGCAGCTCTTCTCGCCTTACTTTGTGCTCCGCTTTACCTCTCGCTTTTGTCCTCACCATCTGCTTTCGCTTTCTCCACTGGTGAGCCCCTGCCAGCACCTCCCTCGGAGGATATCACACGCGCAGGGGTCTCAGTGGTGCGCATTTTAGCCTCGTATGCGGAAATGCCATCACCTACTCCTACTCTGCAATGCACCGGACTGGGAGTGCTGGTCAAAAGTTGGGCACCCACAAACGCTATTGATCAGAACGCCTGGGTGCTCACTGACAGCACAGTGGTCAATCCTGGCAGTGGAGCATTGTGCAGTTCACAGCACGCGCAGGGAAAACTCACTGCTGTCAGCGTCTATTTGAGTACGGCTTACCATCCGCAAGCTCTTTCAGTGGCAATCTCCAACCCTGCTCTCTCTACTGTGCGTTGTGTCTTGACTCCCTGCGATCATCAGCTCGTGCTGATCTCGTTCCACGCCCCCGTTGCCTATCCCTCGGTTGATCTGGCCGATTCTGCAGTCCCTCAAGGCAGAGGGATTGCCTTAACCGATATGCTCCAGCCCTTGAATGCGCTCAATGCAGCCGAAACGGATAGCAGGCAGTTCGCAGCGTATCTCAAAAACGTGCAAGCATCGCTCACGCCGACACCCGTCACGACTGCGCTCGTACAAACAGAGCCTGGCATGCCTGTGGTTGACGGTCATGGGCTGCTGCAAGCACTGCATTTGGCAAATGGGGCGACGGCGGATATGCAGACGATCAAGAGCCTACTCAGCCAGTCGCAAGAGTTAAGTAATCCGCCTGGCAACCCGGTCCATGATGGGTGGAACGCGGGCATTGAGCAGTACTATCAGGGCAATAGACAGGCTGCGCACGCCTTTTTCTTGCAGGCGGCACAGCAGAACCAGGAATTTGCAGCAGCCCGGCTCTTGGCGGACCAGACTGCCCCTCCTCCGGCCGTGAGTGCAGAAAACGGCAAGACGAGTATCGATGGCGTACTTATTCCCAACTTGTTGCTGGCTCTTACTGGGGTGGTCGTCTTGATACTTTTATTCGTCTTCGTACATTCATACCTACATCGCCGCAAGCTCAAGGCAGAATACGTAGAAGCCCAGCATATGGCAGAGATGGCAGTGCAGCGTATGAAGGAATCACAGGCGCTACAAAATAGTCAAATGATGCAACAGGCTCCACAAGGAGCGTTTCCTCCTGAGGCTCGAACTCTTGTACCACCTAGTATACGTTGTGCCCGTTGTGGTACAGTGGTGCAGGCTGGTGCAAGATTTTGTCCCCATTGTGACCTCTCGCTTGTTCCATCGGATTCGGGTAAGTATCCTCGTGTTGTGCCTCAACCTCTGGCTCCTGTGACCAACACGCGCTCACTCGCCGAGCAACCAACGGTAGAGATGTCACCAAGCGGGCAAAAAAACACTCTGTCACCGTCGGATACATCTCTGTCTCATACCCTAAAGCAGTTACACGGGCGTCGCTTGGGCTTCATCGTGGGAACGTGTTCTGATGCTGGGATCAAGCGAAAGCACAAGCCAAACGAGGATAGTCTCTTTGCTGCGCAAGGAGTGCGTGCGACGGGCTACTCACTGCAACAGGTAGGTTTGTTTGTCGTCGCCGATGGTATGGGCGGACATGCAAATGGCCAGGATGCCAGCCGTCTGGCTATTCAAACATTCATCAACTCTGTATTGCCTAAGATGGCAAAAAATGGCGAAATCTCTCCAGATGAGGCAACGCTCTTACTGGTAGAGGGGGTACAGCAAGCCAATGTCGCCGTATATACGCACAATGTACAGCACGGTGCCGATATGGGCACAACGATGACAGCAGTTCTGATCCTTGACAGCACTGCTTACGTAGCAAATGTGGGTGATAGCCGTACCTATCTCTACAGTGAGAGTGAGCCTGAAGGTCATCGGCTTGCAAAGATTACTCAGGATCATTCAGTGGTGGCAAGTCTGGTCGATGCTGGCATTATTCAACCCGATGATATCTATACCCACCCTAAGCGTAACCAAATCTATCGTAGCCTAGGTGAAAAGCAGGTGGTCGAAGTTGACAGTTTCGTAGAGCATCTGCAACTCGGTAATAAGCTCTTGTTGTGTTCAGATGGGCTATGGGATATGGTACGCGACCCACAGATTGAGAATGTGCTACACATAAACTCCCTTGATCCGGCGATGACGGGTGCAGCTCTCGTACAGTCAGCACTTGATGGCGGAGGTGAAGACAATGTGAGCGTGATCGTGGTGCAGATGACAGAGGCAGCCAAACCCGTCACTATGCCTGGCATCCAACTGCTTACCAAGCCCGATGATGTGCAGATGCCGCAGGTGTGAGGCAAATTGTTGCTCCTTTCTCTCTGTGCTATAATCAATGCAGTGGCCTTCGTCAGGGAAAGAGTCCCTGCATCCCCATTTGGAAGGAAAAACTCGTGTCAGCAGCAAATATTGGATACCTTTATGCAGCTATTCTGCTGGCGGCAGGCTTCGTTTTCGTGATCATTGCAACTAGCCTTGCCAATGTTCTGGCACCTCATAATAAAACAAAAGAAAAATTACAGACGTATGAGTCTGGTGAAACGCCTATTGGATCGGCCAGAGTTCAGTATCCACTTGGCTTCTACATCTTTGCGCTACTCTTTGTGGCCTTCGACGTGGATATTGTGTTCATTATTGCGTGGGCAATCATTTTCAAGCAATTAAGTCTGTTTGGCTTCTTTGAAATTGCCTTTTTCATTGTTGTGCTCGTGCTGGGCTTGATTTATGCTTGGCGCAAGGGAGTGACTCGATGGATTTAGTACCGCGTTCAACCAGTATTCCTAGTGCAACAACTGGCTATCGCGATCAAAACGCCGCACTTGCACGTGACCTCGCTCCTATTGCACAGATCACCGCAAAGCCGATGGTACCGAAAACGCTCAAGGGTGACTATCTTGCTCTGGATATTGATCGCGAACACTTAGTAGCTGTCTGCCGCTTTCTGCGCGACCAACTCGGCTTTGATCTCTTAAGCTCTATTTCTGGCGTCGATATGCTCGACCACTTGGAGACGGTGTATCACGTTCGCTCTATAACCCGTAATCAGTTGTTGCAGTTAAAGGTGCGCATTGATAGCGAGAAGCCCGAAGTAGACAGTGTAGTTTCCGTGTGGCCAACAGCGAACTGGCAAGAGCGTGAGGTGTATGACCTCTTCGGTGTTCGCTTTGTTGGGCATCCCGACTTGCGGCGCATGCTGCTTGATGACGACTTTGAGGGCTACCCACTGCTCAAGAGTTTCCACCAAGTGCCACTAACGGTGAAGCCGCCCGCGACGACACAGGTTGATCCGAATATGGCGGTCTCCGGCACGTTCCAGCAGCAGCGAGTGGAGCACGTAGTGCAGAAAAAGTTTGGACAGGGTGCCGAGGAGCGTCTTCATCCCGGTACACCAACCTTTGGGCACGCCGCCGGTGAGCAGCAGGAGCAGGCTAACAAGAACGAGGCCAATCCCAGTGGCGAGTCGGAATCAAAGCATGGTGACGCTGCAAAATAGAAGGTGAAGTTCGTGTCATGCCAAAGGCTAGAGTACGCAGAGCAACGCGCACAGAAAATAGGCGGTATACCCGGACGGTTGCTCGTACAAACTCGTCGTCCACTACAACTGCTAACGCAGTAAACGCGTCTGTTGCAAGGCGTGCATGTACAACAAGAGCAAGTGATCCACTAAGCCTGTTTATGCCTGCTATGGTAGTGCTTGGTTGTTGGGGTTTGGCAATCTTTTTTTCCGTTTTCTCTGCCGACCCGAACCGTCTTCTGTTTGCTGGCATGGCTGTGTTGATGGCGCTCATGTGGTCGTTCAGCCTTGGCCTGCGTTTACGTAAAATGATGCAACGAAAGTAATACAATGTTCTATGAGGCAAACAAATACCCTCATACATGAGGAAATATATGGCTACAGATCAAGATACTGGTATTGCCAGTGAGCCTGAAGAATTCAAAACGCAAGAGATGCTGCTCAACATGGGACCACAGCATCCAAGCACTCATGGCGTACTGCGCCTTGTCATGACACTCGAAGGCGAGACCGTGGTAGACTGTACGCCAGTTATTGGCTATCTGCACCGTGGTATTGAAAAGATTCTTGAGAATCGCCCCGTGATGGGTGGCATTCGCTACATGGACAATGCCGACTACCTCTCCCCTATGCTGAGCGAGATCGCTTATGCAGGAGCGGTCGAGCAGGAGATGGGCATAGAGCCACCGCTGCGGGCGCAGTACATACGTTTGTTAGTTGGCGAGATGCAGCGTATAGCTAGCCATCTGGTCTGGGTGGGCACGTATCTGCTGGACCTAGGAGCATTTACACCTGTTCTCTGGACATTCCGCGACCGCGAAGGTATTCTCTCGCTGTTTGAGGCGTTGGGTGGAAGTCGCTTCAACGTGAACTACCTGCGTGTTGGCGGGGTACTGCATGATTTTCCTAAGGGCTGGCTCGCAGAGTGCGAGGCGTTCCTTGACCAACTCGAAAAGAACATGGTCGAGCTGCACCAACTCATCACAGGCAATGAGATTTTTGAGGCGCGTACCCAGGGAGTCGGTTATATTGACCCCCAGCAGGCCATTGCCTATGGTTTAACTGGCCCCATGCTACGTGGTAGCGGTGTGAACTTTGATCTGCGTGTAAATCGCCCCTATATGGCCTATCGCGAAGTACCAGTCAATGTGCAGGTACGGCAGGAGGGCGATTGCTACGCCCGCTATAGAGTACGCATGCAAGAAATAACTGAGAGCATTCGTCTGTGCCGCGTTGCTATCGACAAAATGCCTGGGGGAGCAATTTCTATGCGCGTGCCTATTGCCCTGCGTGCTCCGCGTGGAGAGACCTACTTCGCTATCGAGAGCAGCAAGGGTGAGTTAGGCATCTACTTTATCAGCGATGGCAGCGAATATCCCTGGCGTGCCAAGATCCGTGGCCCGTCCTTCACCAACCTACAGATTCTGCCTGAACTGCTGCGTGGTCACAAGATGAGTGACGTAGTAGCAATTATGGGTAGTATAGACATCGTATTAGGCGAAGTTGACAGATAAATAGAAGACGAGTCTCCTGCGTATTCCTTTGGAGTTATGCATATGTTATTAGCTGATGATGCGGTGACACAACTGATGCATGGTATTCTCTCATGGCAATTCTTGCAGTTTGTAATCACCTTTGTGTCTATCTTCGGTTTTATCATGACGAGTGCGGTAATCCTCATCCTCGCCGAGCGCAAGATTATGGCCTGGATGCAGGATCGCCTCGGGCCGATCCACACTGGTCCGTGGGGGCTACTCCAGACGGTCGCCGATGTGGGCAAGTTATTACTAAAAGAAGACATTCGCGTCGCGGATAGCGATAAACTGCTCTTTCTGCTCTCCCCGTCGATCTTTATGGCACCGGTGATCGCTGCATTTGCCGTATTACCGTTCTCGCCGTACATTAGCCTGCCTGGAACTGCGCTTGCTACTGGTATTGTCTACTATGTGGCGATGAGTTCAATTGACGTTGTTGCTGTGGTCATGGCTGGCTATAGCTCCAACAACAAATACTCATTGATCGGCGGTCTGCGTGCTGCTGCCCAGATGATCTCTTATGAACTACCACTGGTGCTGGCTCTGGTGGGTGTCGTGATGCTGACAAGCGTGCTGGCGGGAGCTCCCGGCTATCCCGGTTACGACTCCATCGGCACCATCTCTCTGCGACAGATCATAGATTTCCAGGGCGTGTGGCATAAGACAGGCAATCCCCTGCTCGATTTCATCTTTGCGGGCAACACTCCTTGGGAATGGTTTATCCTGATACAGCCCTTGATGCTCGTCATCTACTATATCTGTGGTCTTGCAGAGACGAACCGTGCCCCCTTCGACCTACCGGAGGCAGAGTCCGAACTCGTTGCTGGTTATGTCACTGAGTATAGTGGTATGCGCTGGGCGCTTTTCTACCTTGGTGAGTACGGCAACATGACCATTGTCTCAGCTATTGCTACCATTCTCTTCCTAGGCGGTTGGTCTGGTCCCGGTGTAGCGTACCTGACTGGGCTGAATGTACCAGTGTGGGGTCTTGTCGGTAACCTGTTAGCCTTGGCCTACTTCGTACTCAAAGTGTACCTGCTCTGTGCTGTCTTCATCTGGGTGCGCTCCACACTCCCACGTCTACGCTCCGACCAGTTAATGCGCTTTGCTTGGTTGATCCTGATCCCCATCACGCTGGGGAACATCCTGGTAACAGGTGCGCTCTTCCTGCTCATCTCCGGTCTCGGTATGCCAACCTGGGTCTTCCTCGCCGTCATCGGTGTGCTAAACTGGGCTGCACTCTTCGGCTTCATCTGGATTGTTGGGCGTGTCACAGTTGCTACCACTCGTCGCGCCCAGGCTCCGGCCATTCGTGCCCGTCTCCGTGCTAGCGCCACACCTGCCCTCCCACTACGCGATGGCATTCCAGCACGCGTGCCGGAGTTGCCGCAGACTGCGAGCGTTCAATCCGATCACTGAATCGGGTGGAATGAAAGAGCAGGGTGAGTTGCGGCGCTCTTCGGCCCGCAACTCACCCCACTCTTTCATTCGTACTGCAAACGCTCTAGAGCTTCTAGCTGAAGCTAGCATTTACAGTAGTGGCACCTTTAGATTCAACATCATCCTTGCTAATGCCAGTTCCGCGCAGGTCGGCTGCGTTGAGATCAGCTTCACTGAGGTTGCTGTTGGTGAAGTTAGCTTCCTCAGCATTGGCTGCGTGAAGGTCAGCGTTGAGGAGGTTAGCTCCAGTGAGGTTAGCTCCACTGAGATCAGTATGGTTGAGATCAGCATTGCTAAGGTCAGCATTGCTGAGATCAATCCCACTGAGTTTTGTTCCGCTGAGATCAGCTCCGCTGAGGTCAGGCTTAATATTCGGATTCTGCTCTCTCCATTGGTTCCAACTCTGCACTCCTTGCTGAAGGATAGCAAGCTGGTCTGCATTGGCTGCATGGGCTTTGTGCGAGTTTGTGGCCCACGCAACTGCCAGCACTGAGAACAGGCAAAC
>JAFAXQ010000266.1 GCA_019240835.1 Ktedonobacteraceae bacterium | reverse complement strand
GACTGGCGGGTCGCCAACCTCGAATGCACTATAACGGACCTTGTGCCGCCGCCAACAGATCCTTACACGTTCACGTTCATCACTGCCAAGCGTGCTGTGGATGGACTGGCCTACTCCAACATCCAGACCGTATCACTGGCGAACAATCATTCCGATAATGGCGGTGTGGAATCGTTCGTGGACATGATGCACACGCTCCACGAGCACAATATCAAGACCTGTGGCGGAGGCAACAACCTAGCGGAAGCACGGCAGCCTACCATCCAAGTCGTGAAAGGCACTCGGGTCGCACTGCTGGGTTACAATGAGATTCCCCCTGGCGGCCCATACGCGGATGTGAATTCGCCGGGTATCGCTCCTGTGGATCTCGCGACTCTACCCCAGGATATCGCTGCTGCACGTAAACATGCAGATCTAGTGATTCCCTTCTTCCACTGGGGCATTGAATATACCAAAGACCCGACCAGTACACAGCAACAGGCAGCGCACCTCGCCATTGACTCAGGTGCAGATATGGTGCTAGGCTCGCATCCTCATTGGATACAGGCCATCGAATCGTACAAGGGGCGGCTGATCATCTATAGCCTTGGTAACTTCATCTTCGATCAGGATTGGTCCCGCCCGACGCTCGAAGGGTGCATGCTGCACCTGTACTGGCGTGGCACAACGCTGGCTAGTATCCGCTTCGTTCCATACCTCATCAAGGACCGTTGTCAGCCGAACATCATCTCGCAAGCCGAGGCAGTCGACATCTTCGAGCGCATGTGGTCGGGAACAGACATGCTCGCCAGTGGACGGTATGGGCCAGAACCAGAACCGTAAGCAAAGGATAGAGCGATCGTCATACTGCTCTAGATAATGAAAGGGAGCAGCAGGGTTTGCTCGTGCTACTACTCTTTGTACACACCCCGATACTCAGCAGGTAGCATTGTAGCGATCTTACGCATCACCGTCTCGGTCGCTTCTTCGATATCCTCGCGTGTGACCTTTGTGCCTTTAGGCTTGAACACGAGCGGCTCTCCGTAGCAAATGGTGACACGTGCGCCAAATTTTTTAAGCACGTTTTCGCTGCCCCAGATGGCTACGGGTATAACAGGAACTCCTGTGCGTAGCGCAATCATGCCCAATCCAGCGTGTCCTTGCGCTAACGTACGCGTCCTGCTACGCGTGCCTTCGGGAAAGACAATGACTACATTCCCCTTCTTCAACTGCTCCTCAGCAGTCCGTAGCGCTTGGCGATCACCTTCACCACGTTTGACCGGAAAGGCACCTAGGAAACGTGTAAGCCAGGCAATATTGCTAGTAAAATACTCTTCCTTCGCCATGTAGACGACCTTGAATGGTAGGTGGAGGGGGATGAGGGGAATATCTGTCCAGGCGAGATGATTCGGAGCTAGCAGTAATGGGCCTTTGCGCGGTACGTTGTGAAGTCCGCACACGTGCAAGCGTGCGATTAGCGTGATGATGAGAGTAATAGCTACGCGCACAGCCTCGTAGAAAAGTGGGGGGGTCACATAGGGTTCATACAGATTGACTATTGGTTTTGTAGCTTGCAGTGGCTTTTTCTGCTGATCAGCAGTTTCACTGGTTTCCTGTTTCATGACTTGTCCTCTACGTAGCGACAAATAATCTCTAGTACCTGTGCAATGTTTAGGTTGTCAGTGTCAACGATGATAGCATCCGCTGCTGGCTGCATGTTATCATGGTCGATGCTGTCGCGGCGTTGAATATCGCTCATAACTTGCTGCATTGAAGGAAGCGCGGGATTGTGCTCGCCGAGTTGTGCTACTAGCTCAGCATAGCGGCGGCGGGCACGCTCTTCAAGACTGGCAATGAGATAGATTTTCAGTTCTGCATCTGGCAGTACGACGGCTCCGATATCACGTCCTACCATCACTACGCGTCCACGTTGTGCCATTGCCCGCTGGCGCGCCCTAATGACGGTGCGTACGTCCGGATGGATGGAAACAGGCGAGACAGCACGGGTGACTGGCGCGCTGCGGATGTCCCATGTGATGTCTCTGCCGCCTAGCGTTACGGTATACTGTCGCCCATCCGCTACTTGGGGACGACTGATGACAATCTCGCTACTGAGTGCAAGCCGACCCAAAGCAGGACCATCGTTGATATCCACCTGTTCTTGCAACGCCAGCCAAGTCAAGGCTCGATACATCGCACCTGTGTCTATATAAAGATAGCCCAATTTCCGGGCCAATTGCTCCCCTATGGTACTCTTCCCCGCCCCTGCCGGTCCATCGATAGCGATACGTTGCGGCCCGCGCATGAATCCTCCCTGGTTTCCTGTAAGAACAATGCCGAGGGGATTATATCATAAAAGCTTTCACCTCATCATCGCTCAAATAGCGCCACTTGCCGACGGGCAGGTTGTCTAGTGTCAAAGAACCAATACCGACCCGTGTGAGTTGCACAGCGGGATGTCCGACGGCTGCAAGCATACGCCGTATCTGGCGTTTACGCCCTTCGTGGAGAGTGAGCGCTAAGCGCCATAGCCCTCCCTTTGTCCCAAGGACGCGCACCTGGGCCGGAGCTGTGAGGTGTGTGTGGCCATCATCTTCCGTAATTACTATCCCGTGGCGCAAGGCTGCCAGAATTGTTGCGGATGGCTGGCCTTGTACAAGCGCCTCGTAGTGTTTCTCAGTCGAGTAGCGAGGATGTGAGAGGCGCAAGGCGAAATCGCCGTCGTTGGTCAGTAGTAGCAAGCCACTGGTATCACTATCGAGGCGACCGACGGGGTAGACGCGCAGTTGGCGCAACTCTTGGGGGAGTAGGTCGAGCACGGTAGGACGTCGCTGTGGATCATACACAGTACTCACATAGCCCACCGGTTTGTGTAGTAGCAGGTAGACATGCCTGGAGGTGGTCTGTACGGGTTTACCATCGACACTTACGCGGTCACGCGCAGAGTCGATGCATGTTCCCTGTGTAGTTACAGTAGTCTCATTCACCTGCACGCGGCCAGTCGCGATCAGTTCTTCAGTATGACGGCGCGAGGCAATCCCTGCATGGGCCAAGAAGCGTGCCAGCCGCTCTCCGTTGTTGTTTTCGCCAGGCTCTACGCCTTGCTTGTATTCTCGTTTGCTCATAGCATCGATCTTCCCGCAATACACAACTCACACTGCTTCTCTTTGCATGTTTGTTGGTGGATATAGTGCAAGCCCTGCTGCTGACAGCTTCCACGTGGCATCGTCTTCAACTGCAACTGCATGCACATGCTGCGCGTGATGCGATTCGAGACTAGTCCAGGATGCGACTCATAGAGTTGCTGGGCCAGTACCGAGAGTGCTCTATCGTGCTCCAGTATGGCTACAGCGGCTGCGAAGGGCAGTACCACATTGCAAATCAGGATATCAGCACGTGCCAAGCCCACATCGCTGAATAGACAGCGCAAGGCAAGCAAGGGCGTAGGGCTACACATTGCCCTCTGCAGTGTTTGCCACATGCCAGCAGCCTGCCACTCCTCGGCGATTGTTTGTAACATACGCAGTCGCCCGGCATCCAATGGTGGAGGTGCCGTTGAACGTCCTAAAGGTTCAGGTAGAGGATGGTCTCTATCGAGCAAGTGGAGACCGGCGGCGCGGAAAAACTCGCGGTTCCGTCCGTAGCCCAGGCCCTCTGCGAGAGCTGGCAGCAGGCAACGGTCGTAACGGCATAATGTATCACGCTCACTCGCTTCACTGGTATGCAATTGTTCAATAAAGGCATGCGTTTTTTGCTCGAAGCGTAGCAGGCCAGCACGTCTGAGCAGGTTGCAGCGCTGCTGGTCACTGAGTTGTTGCATCACAGCATGGCAGGGCCATCTAGTATGCTCGTGGGTCAGCGGTGGCCAGAGGCGCGTAGGCGAGAGGTCATTGAGGGAACAAACTGGCACGACAACACCGTCTTGGCGTCGTGTTGGTGTAGCGTCGTCGTATACGAGCACAACGTGGAGTAGTACATTGTTGTAGCGCGGATTGGTATGGTGCTGATGTACTACCCAAGCACTGGAATGCACGTGAAATTCGATATCACCTACCAGCTTTTGCCTGCCACGTTTCGTGGAGAGCACCGCATCATGCACATCTGGTCCGACTGAGCTGCCTGGACGGCCAGCAAACAGCAGGTAGTAGGCTTCTCCGTTGCTCAACGGGAGCCGAGTACCAGGAGGCAATGCCCACCAATGCCTAGCTACCTCATTTTCGTAAGGGGATGAGGACTCGTACAATGTCCGTGCGTATACGGCACTAGCGTTCATCTCTTTTCCTCACCGCTACAGCGTTCCCTTACGCTTCTACAAGCGAATTATGCCTTCCCAGGCGTTGACTGCTTGCCGCTATTATTCAGCTTAGCCTTTTCTTCATCGAGCTTGCGTTGCAAAGCTCTCAGGTAGGCTTGTGCTCCGTCTAGATCGGTTTGCGTGATAGTATCGAGTTGCTTGGGTAGATTCGACGCCTGAGCTACCCACACCTCCAACACGCTCTGAATGGCGGCGAGAGTAGCATTGTCCTGGTTGACCACAGCAAGAATATGACGACCCGACTTGAAGGCTTGCAGCATCACGCCTAGAAAGTCGGCGGCAAGTGTTGAGCCGAACCTAACGATGGGCGAGACAAAAACATCGTATGCCCTGCGTGTTAATAATGCCGCTGTTTGGGCACTCGCCAGCGTGAAGCCTTCCAGGTTCTCTAACGAAGTGATGAAATCCTTGCGCACAGCATCAGCACCCTGTGCCAATCCTTTGTTGAAGGCATCCTGGAGCTGATGTTCGATGTCTGCCCCAACGTTGCCGGCAACCTTAGGTCCCAATTCATACACAGCAATGCCTGCACCAGCAACAGCGACAGCCCCGACGCCGACTAGTAATCCTCGGCGTGAGACTCTGCGTTTTTTGCCTGAACGGCCTGCGGATGGCTGATCGTCTTCGTAGTCGTCGTACTCATCATCGTCTTCGTCGTCATACTCGTCCACTTCCGGTTGATGTGTAGTACTCTCGGAAGAGCTCCTAGGTGTACCGCTTGTAACGTGTGTAGCAGGTGGAAGGGTTGTAGATCGGTAGGGCTTTAGTAGCGACGGGGCGCGTCGTACATCAGTGAAGTCTTCGTACTCATCATCGGTATCAATGTCCTTGTAGTCCAGCCATTCATTCTTGCCTTCGTCCAATGGTACCAATTCCTCTGTGGAGGGAGTGTGTACCTGCGGAACACGTACATTGCGCGTACGCAGGCTGAGTGGCAACTGTGGTACCATGTCGTCTAGCTCGTGTTGCTCTACGGAAGACTCTGCTTCGCTATCTGAGTGAGCTTTACCCGCAATGATGCTCTGACGCAGGAGTTGTCGAGTTCTGCGAGGATCAGGGCGCTGTATCAACTGTGTATGTAACCCCTGTGTCGTGTCACGCTGACGTGATCCAGTACGACTGCGTAGTGGATCATATTCGTACCCATATTGTCGTCCTGGGCTTTTACGATAAGCCCTTCTCTCCGAGCGATCCATGCGTTCTTTCTTTCTCCCGAATTGCCTTTGCTCCTTACTACATGCCAAAGTAGCGGAAAACCTAGGGCGATGGAGCACTACGCCCTTTCTGCCTATTTTACATTACTTCTTGCAGTAATATCCAGTTTTCCTTATATGAGCACCCTTGCATCTTTCTATACGGCGATAAGTTACTTGGTAAACAACTGTGCCAGCGCCCGCACCTTTTGCTCCCACCCCCACTTTCTCTGCATTTCCAGGTACGTTTCGTAGGCCCCATTGTAGTGCAGTGTGTAGTCGAGGGCCAAGGCTTTAGTCACGGTCTCTTCAAGCTTCTTGCAGCTTTCATCCAAGTTGTTCAAGGACACGAGGGTGATGGTTTGCCGGCTCAGTACGTCGACACGACGTTTCATCAGCGTTTCTGGCACAATCTCGTCGAGCCGCTCAAAAGCTGCCCATGCTCCCTTAGCGTCACCCATGCTCAGCCGTGTGAGCCCATCAAACATAAAGAGATCGTCGTGATTATAGTAGGTGTAGATGTGGTAGGGGTCTTCTTCGGGGTGATCGGGCAGGGTATCGTGGGCCAGGCGGATATAGCGATCGGCTTCTTGGTCCTGCCCAAGGCTGGCATAGGCTTCGCCCAAGCCCATGTACGTGCGGGCTTGAATGATGGGAGAGACCTGCTTGCTATACTGCTCTGCTTCTTGTAAGGTCAGTAAGCGCTGTCGGGTCATGTCTGGTCGTTTTTGCAGCAGAAGCGTATGTGCCTTCCCTGTGAGTGCAATGACTTGTAGGTTCGTATCTTCCGCTTGCTTGGCATAGGAGATGGCCTCTGTGAAAGAGGTGAGCGCTCTGTCAAAATCCTGTCGATACTGCGCGAGGCGGGCATCCAGTCTATGACTCAGTGACGCAAGGGAGAAGGCTCGCTTCTGGAGCCTTGATGGTTGCTGTGCTAGAACGGTGAGGTGATTGGTGTAGGTGGGCAAGATGCTGGCGACTTGAGCGATTTCGCCCATGCGGTACAATTGTAAGCAGGCAGGCAGAGCGCTAGCACATTGCATCAGCACTTCTTCTGCCGTAACAGGTGAGAGGGGCTCTGCTGGAGAGACGCGCCCCAGCAGAAGCATGGGCGTGCTCGCCATAGCGAGCACAGCCTGCCTGCGTGAGAGAATAGTTCCGTGTTGCTGCTGCTGTGAGTCCATTGCGTTCGATCTCCTTAGCTCGTCCTGTGCCTTGAGCACAAGCTCCTCGAGTGACCAGCCGTATTGGTGGCAGGCCAAGAGCAACTCGTGGATGCCCATGGTAAAGTGATCATAGGCCAAGGCACTCGACGTGCCTTCCGTGCTGGCTAGCGTGCTCTCGGCCTGCTTCTGCACCAGCCCCGGTACGCCAAAGACGTGTTCCCAGGGAATGCTGAGCGCCGTTGCCAAATGACGAGCAGTATCGATCTGATTGATGATCTTGTTTTGCTGCTCCATCTTGGCAATCGCATCACGACTCAGAAAGCACCGCGCACCCAATTGCGCCTGGCTCATGTGTGCTTTGACTCGAAGTCTTCTGATTTCATCTCCTGTGAGCATGGCAAGTCGTCCTTCCCGCTGTTTGCGTCATTAACAGTTGTATAGGGCCTGTGCCCGTTGTTCCCATAGATACAGTACAACTGTGTACACATGTTATAAGCCTGTTGTTCCTGTGCTACAGTAGACACCTCATGCAGGAATAGGAAGAAGCATCCCTTTTCCTGCTGAGAAGAAGACTGTAGACTGGAAGCGGGAGAAGTCTTCCAGGTTTGCCTAACTCCTCGGTTGCGTCTCTCTTGAAAGTAGGCGAGTACCAGCTTGCCTACTTTCAGTATGTCCTATGTAGAAGTGGTTGTCAATCCGTCTTGCATCAGCAGGTGCGCCCTAGATTTTGATACAGGGTGATCTTTCTTATGCCTCCACCACTGCCACATCCTGTTCCTGTACTGCCTTTTCTTGCTCACGTGCCACAACACGCTCGAACTTTGCCAGCCGTACCGACGATGGCAATCCCTCGTCGGCACTCGTCGTCGTGAAGCGTGTACCTTCTACGACGCTCTGACGACGAATGTAGAGTAGCAGCCCGATGACGACGATGAGACCCGCGATGCCGCTGATCCACCAAGGCAGGCCGAAGGCGACGACGGTGGCCGTGATGACCACGTTCACGACGGCCAGCGGCAGCAGCGTCTGCCAGCCGAGGCGCATGAGACGGTCATAGCGCATGCGCGGTAGGGTGGCACGTAGCCAGATGAAGAGGAATAGGAAGAGTGCGACCTTTGCTAAGAAGATGAGAATTGAGACGCCAGGAATGCGCTCTAGTCCAAGTCCGAAGAGGCTCCAACCGCCTAGGAAGAGTGTCGAGGCGACGGCGCTCACGGTAATCATATTGATGTACTCTGCCATTTGGTAGAGGCTCCAGCGTAGGCCGCTGTATTCGGTGAGATAGCCTGCTGTCAATTCTTGCTCGGCTTCGGGCAGATCGAAGGGGGCACGGTTGACCTCGGCGACGCCAGCGATCAGGTAGAGCACAAAGCCCAAAGGTTGTGCGAAGAGAAACCAGATGCCCTG
>JAFAXQ010000254.1 GCA_019240835.1 Ktedonobacteraceae bacterium | reverse complement strand
CACGAGTATCAGCAACCAGGAGTCAATCTTGCCCGCCACACGCGATAGATGCATCTCTAGCTCGGCGAGTTTCTTCTGCTCTTCCTCACTCATAACTTGCACGGGCGCAGCTCGCTCCTGCGCCCGTGGTGCGCCTAAGCGCCAATTCGCAGCAAGCCCCGTTCGTTTTCGGCTGGCAACGGCTGTCACACGCAACCTTGGAGCACGTTGCTGTCGCTCCATAGGGCGCTTCGCCCGCTGTGTACTACGCTGCTGTTCAGCGGCTTCCAAAGCAGGAGAGCGCACGATGGGTGAGAATTGCTCCCTACGCCTCTCTGCTCGTGCTTTCCCCGTTTCTGCTTTTCCGTTGTCTTGTTTAAGCCTGCTGCGTAACATAAAGGTCGCTTTCAGTTTGTTCTTTCAAGTGATAAATCGGGTGGTACATTGTAATAGAACATCAGTTGTTGTGCGATAGACTTCCACAGCGGACCTGCGGCGGTACTACCGTAAATAGTGGCCTGGGGGCGATCTATCTTGACTAGGATGACAAAACGCGGATTTGATGCTGGAGCAAAGCCAGCCATCGAGGCCTCAGTCTGGTCCGTTGGCAGCCCCTGCGTTGTTGCCGTTCCTGTCTTGACCGCGACACTGTAGCCAGGGAACGTAGCTTGGTTGTTATAGTTGGCAGCACTTACCAGCATGCCTGTGAGTAAACGAGCGGTCTGGGCGCTAATCACGCGCTGCTTCACCTGTGGTTGCGTCGTCGTGACATGCCCGTTGTCATTGACAACTGCGACTAGGTAAGGACGCATCATGACGCCACCGTTAGCTATTGTCTGGTATGCCAGTGCCATTTGCAGCGGGGTTGCCAGGATACTCTGACCGAAGGCTTGGCGGGCTAAATCGCTTGGCGTCCAGCCGCTTGATGTATTGGTGCGGTAAGAGCCAGTCGCTTCTGGGCCAGCGATGGGGCTGGTCTGACCAAAGCCGAAGCGCTCCAGATATGGGTAGTAACGCTGTGGTCCTAGGATGTTGTGAGCCACATAAGCCGCCCCCACGTTGGACGAATGCTCCAATACTTGAGTCATCGTCTCTGCACCGTAGCCTTTGTAAGCCCAGTTTGTTACAGTTGGTGTGCCATCATGGAAATTGATGTATCCTGGGTCATTGAGGGTCGTATTGGGTGTAATCAATCCTTGATCGAGTGCAGCAGCCATCGTCACAGCCTTCATGGTTGAACCTGGCTCATAGGCACAGTACAGTGCAGGGTTGAAATACACGCTCTCATCACCAAGGCATCCCACTTGATCACTGTATGCACCGTAGTGATTAGGATCAAAACTGGGTATGCCAGCCATTGCCACTATCGCACCGCTACGTGCATCCATTACAATCACTGTTCCGCTAGATGCTTGCACACCTTTCACCGTGTCAGCCAGGGCCTGTTGCACCATATACTGAACGTTGCTGTCGATAGTCAAAGTCAGATCTGCGCCACTCAGTGCAGGCTGGCCTGAGCTGACTCCGACCGTCAAGGGATTGCCATTCAGGTCGGTCTCAGCCATGAAACTGCCAGGTTTACCAGCCAGCAACGCATCATGTTGACCCTCTATCCCATACAGACCTTTTCCATCGAGTGTAACATAGCCCAACACTTGCGCTGCTAGATCACCACCAGGATAGGTACGTACCGTATGTGGCTCCAGAAAAACGTCTTGCATGTGTAGTTTGTGCAGTTGTTGGCTTTGCTGCGGGCTAATCGGCCCTGCAATGCGGTACGTCTGCAGATTAGTGTCAAATATCCTGTACAGCTTATCCTCTGCTACATCTGGTAACACTTGATGCAATGTGTGAATCAATAACGCAAGTTCGCCCTGTCTATTCTCAGAATACTGGTGATCAGCCGCGAATTGAACCGGCTCAATATAAACGTCGTCACGCACAACATTGGTTACCAACAGATGGCCTTGTGCGTCGTAGATAAGCCCGCGAGGTGCGTTCAACACCTGGTTTTGCAGATGTTCTTCATTGGCGTAGCGGGCAAGTTGCTGGCCACGAAGAATCTGCCAGTAGT
Source organism: Ktedonobacteraceae bacterium (assembly GCA_019240835.1). Taxonomy (GTDB): domain Bacteria; phylum Chloroflexota; class Ktedonobacteria; order Ktedonobacterales; family Ktedonobacteraceae; genus JAFATZ01. The sequence continues at coordinate 41,934 of JAFAXQ010000254.1, read as the reverse complement.
AGAGCCTTGCCAGCAGGGTCAACATACCGGCGCACACAAGCAAGAAGATGATCATTTGCCGATTGCGTGCGCGTCGCAAAGCTATGTTCATCTATTGCCTGCTTTCCAAAAGGTAGTAAGCTAACTGGTTACTATGGTTGAACGTTCTCATCTGGCTGTGCTATATGGTGCAGATGTGGAATAACCAACACCTGCACAGAATTGGCATCTGCGGGCACCAGACCCCGCTGTTTCGCTTGATTGGCTATGTATTCAGGTGATTGCTCGGTGGCGATGCTGTTTTGTAGGTCTTGGTTTTGCCGCTGTAACTGCATCTGCTGAGCATGCATCTGCTGAATTTTTTGGTTGCTTGCTAGAGCCTGACCGACTTGGTTGAGATACACGATGGCCATCAGAGCTATCAGGAGTACGCTTATGCTGCATAGAGTCACGGGGCCGAGAGAGAAAAAAAATGAATGTGATGGTCGGCGTCGTTTGGCAGCTCGAATGGGCCGTGACGGCGCCTCTTGTAGCGTAATGTTCCGATCTTTCAGGCTATACATACGCTGCATTCCTTCAATGATGCAAGAGACGAAGCCTTGCATGTACGTGCAATGGCACTTAACCACAACACGCTTCCACGTGACGCACTACGAACTAACAAGCACTTCGGCAGCCCGCAGCTTAGCACTACGGGCACGCGGGTTGCTTTCAATTTCCTGTATGCTCGGTTTCAGTGGCCTGGGGGTTAGTATACGTAACCTTGCTTTGTGACCACACATACATACAGGCAGGTGTGGAGGGCACACGCAATCTCTGCCCTCACGCCGCATAAACTCTTTGACAATCCTATCCTCTAATGAATGAAACGAGATAACCACTATTCTGTTTCCTTCTTCAGCAGGATGGCTCAGTACCTCAAGCGTTTGGGGGAGGACGCTTTCCAGGTGCTCCAGCTCTTTGTTTACCGCAATACGTAGAGCTTGAAATATGCGCGTTGCTGGGTGAATGCTGCCTGGTTTGTATGCAACGCCGGCTGCGGCGAGCGCGGCCAACTGTGTCGTGCGCTGAATTGGCTTCTTGGCACGCTCACGCACGATTCTGTGTGCTAACTGACGTGCGCGTCTCTCCTCACCATAACGCCGGAAAAGATCAGCCAATTCTTGTTCGCTGGCAGTGTTTATCAGGTCGGCAGCGCACAGCGCGAGTGATTGATCAAGGCGCATATCCAGCGGGCCATCAACGCTGAAGGAGAAGCCACGGTGTGCATCTTCTACTTGGTCCGATGAAAACCCTAGATCGAGCAATATACCATGTACAGGTGCAAAGCCAAGCTCACTGGCAATGGATGCCAGTTCAGCGAAGTTACCATGTACCAGCAGCAGCCGGCCACTTTCCACAAAGCTAGAAAGCCGCACTCTCACGCGGTCTAATGCTTGGATGTCGGTATCGATACCCAGCACTTTTCCGTCAGGAGCTGAGTGGTCGAGCAGCGCTGCCGTGTGTCCTCCTCCGCCTAACGTGCCATCGATATAACAACCACCGGCCCTAGGCTGAAGGAGACTCAACACCTCATCCAGTAGCACAGGTATATGGTGTGTATCGTGTATCATGCGTTCTTCTTTAGTTAGAAGGGAATCTTGCTTCCCTGTGCATCGAGTCGTTCTTGATAAGCATACCATGCTGCACGGTCCCAAATTTCAAAGTGGTCGCGCACACCGACGACCGTCACTTCATTCGTCAAATCGGCATATGTTCGTAACCTAGCCGGGATCATCATGCGTCCCTGACCGTCCAAATCTACCTCACTGGCGCTAGGGTAGATGCGCCGTTCAAAATCGCGCAACTCGTCACTCGACTTACCAGCCACCAGTTCGGCTGACTTCTCCTCCCAGCGATCCATAGTATACACAGCCAGACAGGGACCCATACCCTTACTAAGGACGGCCCCCTGGTCCATCTTTGCCCTATAACGTGCCGGAACCGCCATCCGTCCTTTCGCATCGAGAGTGTGCTCATATTCGCCGAGAAACATACCAGCTTCTTGCCTTCTTCTCTAGCTCAACATACCTTGTCAATTTTCCTCGGCCACTACCAGGACTTTCACCAAAATTCCCCACTTTTCCCCACTCCATTGTACCATGTTGTATAGCTCTATGGAAAGGGTGTTTCTCACCAATTTTATTGAGCAGTGTGGATAAGTTGTGTATAACCGCTCGCTAGTGGGCAAAAACGACAAAAAAAGCGCTGACAAGCGCTTGATTGTTTTTTCTGCCGAAACCAGTACAGAGAAACCTTGTATTTCTTCAATTCACATGCTATACTCCTAATCGGTGGTGAGGTCGTAATGCCGCTTTACAGGCCCACTCTGTTGGGAGGAAGAAGCGATGCGTGTTGATAGTTGCAAGGAGGATCTCAGAACCTATGGCCGATGAACAGACCGAACAGGTATCCGGATCAAAAACAGTTGGTCGCCAGGAACTTGCTAGGCGCATTTCTAAGGAGGCAAAACTGTCTCAAAAACAAGCGGCTGAAGTGTTAGAAGCAACGCTGGATGCTATTCGTGAGGCACTTCAGAACGGTGATGAAGTGCGTTTAGTGGGCTTTGGCTCCTTTAAGGTACGCCAGAGTGCTGCACGCAAGGGGGTTAATCCACGCGACCGACAACCTATCGAGGTGCCTGCGAAGGAGCGCGTGCGCTTCTTCCCTGGCAAAGAACTCTCCGAGGCCGTTCTCAAGAAGTAGGATGTCGTGTAGTGCTCCTCACTGCCGTTCGTTTTCACATTCTGCAAATACCATGAGCTCGTCTTTCCAGAACGATGAGCTCATGGTGTTTCTACTTTCTGTTTGGTGAAAGTGCTGCTCACAAGTAGCAACCTTGCTATATATCTTGGCCTATTCTTGTCTCTTACGTCTATACCATCTCCGTTATATATAGGGTACAATGTACACAGCTTAAGAAAAAGGCTCAAGGGAGCGCCTAGAGCAGTCTGTGTGATGTACAGTGCTGTATGCTAGGAAAGCCGTTATTCCGTGTAGAATGAACTCACCTAATTTACCATTCAGACGAAGGGGGACCTATGGCGATTAGCAATGCTGCGCTTACTGGGTTGACTCGCACACAGCTCCTGTCCATGCACAATATGATGCTCCTCATGCGCCGTTTTGAAGAGAAGAGCGCGGAAGAATACACACGTGGCAAAATAGGCGGTTTCATGCATCTTTACATCGGTCAGGAGGCCGTAGGAGTCGGTAGCATTACCGCATTGCGCACCAGTGATAAGATTCTCTGTAGCTATCGAGAGCATGGTCTTGCACTGGCAAAGGGTATGGACCCACGCGCCGTTATGGCCGAACTTTTTGGCAAGGCTACTGGCTGTAGCAAGGGCAAAGGTGGCTCCATGCATATGTGGAGCGATGAATCGGGAGTTCTGGGAGGCAATGCCATTGTCGCCGCTCAACTACCCATAGCCGTAGGCGTAGCATTGTCTGCACAGTATCTTAGACAAGATACTGTTATCGCCTGCTTCTTTGGCGATGGTGCCGTCGATGAGGGAGCCTTCCACGAAGCGCTCAATCTTGCCTCGCTGTGGAAACTGCCTGTCGTTTTCATCTGCGAAAACAATCAGTATTCAATGGGTATGGCAGTTGAAAAGGCGTGGGCCGTTGAAAACCTGCTCCCGCGTGCTGCTGCCTATAGCATGCCTGGTGAGGTGGTCGATGGTATGGATGCAATTGCCGTCTATGAAGCGACGAAACGGGCTGTTGAGCATGCCCGCCGAGGAGAGGGACCAACGCTGCTGGAAGTGAAGACCTACCGCTTCCGTGGACATTCTATGGCTGACCCTGCCTACTACCGCACCCGCGAAGAAGAGCAACGCTGGCGTAGCACACGCGACCCCATTGGCATATTTGAGAAAATGCTGTTGGAAGAAGGTCTGGCGACACAGGCTGAATTCGATGAAAATGATGCCAAGGCGATACAAGTCGCAGAGGATGCCGCCCAGTTCGCAGACAGCAGCCCCGATCCCTCGCTCGACGAACTATATACAGACGTTATGGTTGATAATTCCAGCGCCCTCACCTACCGTTATGAGAGGAAATCGTTAAGGAGATGCGTACTATAACTTATCGCGATGCGTTGCGCGAGGCTATCCGCGAGGAGATGTGGCGAGACGAGCGTGTGTTTATCATAGGTGAGGATATCGCTGGATATGGCGGCACCTACGCTGTCACCAAGGGCTTGTTTGAGGAGTTTGGTGAGAAGCGTGTTCGTGATACTCCGCTTGCGGAAGAGGTCATCACAGGCACTGCTATTGGTGCTGCCTTAGGTGGGCTACGCCCCATTCTCGAACTGATGACTATCAACTTTAGCCTGCTCGCCACCGATTTGATCGTCAATAGCGCAGCCAAATTCCACTATATGTTCGGTGGACAACCAGAAATTCCCCTCGTCATTCGTATGCCCTCGGGTGGCGGCGCGCAACGAGGAGCACAGCACTCGCAGATGTTCGAGTCCTGGTACGCGCATATTCCAGGGCTGAAGGTGGTTATGCCTGCCACCCCCTACGATGCCAAGGGTATGCTCAAGTCGGCGGTACGCGACCCCAATCCGGTGCTCTTTATTGAACATGAACTGCTTTACACCATCAAGGGTGAGGTGCCCGATGAGGATGTAGAGTATACCGTACCGCTGCACTTGGGCGAAGTCAGACGCCTAGGACGCGATGTCACTATTCTTACCTTCTCGCGTATGGCTCACATTGCGTTACAAGCCGCCCAGGACCTGGCAAACGAGGGCATCGAGGCCGAGGTGATTGACCTGAAAACCATTCGCCCCATCGATATTGACCTGCTTATTGACTCTGTCAAGAAGACGAATCGCGTTGTCATCGCCGAAGAAGGCTGGAAGTACTATGGGACAGGGCAGGGCCTAGCTGCCCTTATCTACGAACATGCCTTTGACTACATGGATGCTCCCATACAGCACGTCGCAGGAGCTGATGTCCCTATGCCCTACTCAAAGGTGCTGGAGCGAGCTGCATTACCCACCAAGGCGGACATTATCAAAGCCGTCAAAGCCATTGTGCCGGCAAACGTAGGAGTATGATGCCTCATGCTCCTTGGTTCACCCCTCGCACGGTCTTGGCCGACAAGCCGAGGCCATGAATCATTATTACACACCTACGAAGGTGACGCATTAGAATGAAAACAGTAGAAATGCCTAAAATGGGCGACACCATGGAGGAAGGCAAGATCCTGCGCTGGCTCAAGAAAGAGGGCGATCAGGTCATGAAAGGTGAGCCGCTTGCGGAAATTGAAACCGAAAAGGTCAATATAGAAGCAGAATCCTTTACCAGCGGTATATTGCGCAAAATTCTCGTTCCCGAGGGTGCAACTGCCGCTGTCGGCGCTGGCATCGCTCTTGTCGGCGCACCAGACGAGCCACTAGTAGACCAAGCGAGCCAACCAAGTGCCACCAATGCTGGCAAACCCGTCGAGAATGAAGGTGTACAGGCGGCAGGACAAGCCATAGCGGATACCGTACCCGCCCAAGGCCGCATCTTTATTTCGCCCCTTGCTCGCCGCCTTGCCAAAGAAAGCCAGCTCGACTATCACAACATTCAAGGTACAGGTCCTAATGGGCGTATTATCAAGATGGATATCGAAGCAACTCTTGCCGTCCAAGGCCGACCTGCTGCTGTGTTTACTTCCCAGGTGGCTCCATCTGCTCCCACTGTGCAACCGACACCGGAAGCAACAACGCTGCCATTCATTGTGCAGCCACAATCTGTTGCTGCAGCAACCACCACAGATGATATTGTCGAGATTCCATTAACGTCTATGCGCCGTGCCATAGCCAGAAGGCTCACTCAGAGCATGCAGATGGCCCCGCACTTCTATGTAACCAGTGTCATTGATACTGGCAAGCTAGCGGCTCTGCGCCAGCAGATCAACGAGTACGCAGCAAAGCATCCTTCCCCCGTCAAGGTCAGCTTCAACGACTTAATCGTGAGGGCGGTAGCGTTTGCGCTAGTGCGTATGCCAGAGATGAATGTGTCGTTTACCGAAGACAAAATCCTCGTCAGAAAGCAGATACATATCGGTGTTGCCGTAGCGCTTGAGCAGGGCTTGATCGTGCCCGTGTTGCACAACGCCAACCAGCGCGGCGTACTCGATATTGCTCGCGAGACACACCGTTTAGGCGAGGCAGCACGAGCGGGGAAGCTGCGCCCAGAGGATGTGAGTGGCGGCACCTTCACCGTCAGCAACCTCGGTATGTTCGATGTGGATAGCTTCACAGCCGTTATTAATCCACCGGAGTCGGCCATTCTCGCCGTTGGCTCTATCATCCCGACCCCGGTTGTGGTCGATGGGCAAGTTGTCGTGCGTGATCGCATGAAGATCACGCTCTCTAGCGACCATCGGGCAATTGATGGTGCCACTGCTGCGCGATTCTTGCAGGAAGTAAAACGGCTGCTGGAGGAGCCACTCGGCTTACTCTTGTAGTAATATATGAAAAACGAAAACCTAAAATCAGAAAAAGAAATCGCGCTTATGCGCAAGGCCGGATTACTGGTATGGCAGGCACACCAAGTCGCGGCTGAGCTGGTAAGGCCGGAGGTGAGTACGGCTGAGATCAATGACGCTATTGAGCAGTTCCTTGCGGAAAAAAAGGCTACAGCGATCTTTAAAGATGTGGTTGGGCCGATGGGTGTACCTTTTCCCGCCGCTGCTTGTATCTCTGTGAATGAGCAGATTGTGCATGGTATTCCAGGGGAGCGCCGCCTACAAGAAGGTGACGTGGTGAGCATTGATATTGGCTGTAAGCTTAACGGCTGGTGTGGGGATGCCGCTGTAACATATGCTGTGGGTGCAGTTGACGCCCAGAAGCGGCGACTGCTGGAGACCACAGAGGGCGTACTGCGACTTGCTATAGAGCTAATCCCTACACGTAAGCTGTGGAGTCAGGTCGCCAAGGAGATGGAGGCATACGTCAAACATGCAGGTTTCGCCGTTGTCGAGGGATTGGTGGGTCATAGTATTGGGCGCAAGATGTGGGAGAGTCCGCAGGTGCCCAACTACTTCACGCTCCAGTATGAAGCCCTGGGCGATTTCACGTTGCAGTCGGGTGTAGTAATTGCCGTCGAGCCGATGGTTAACGCAGGGACGAAACGCTTTAAAATGTTGTCTGACCGATGGACGATGGTTACGCTTGATGGCCAACCCAGCGCCCATTTCGAGCATACGCTTGCTATTACTGAGCAGGGTGTGCAAGTGTTAACAGCGGGACCGGATGGGAGAGCCTGGGCAACGTGACCTCCCTTCATCCTGTGGGCACAATAAATCGGGCCCCTACGGGTCTTTCATGCCTTTCTTCAATTCGTGGAAGAAACCAGCAATGCCTTGGGCCCAGGTCATTTTCGTCTCTTGCTCCTCGGGGGCGATCAATCGGCTTTGTGCCCGTTGCTGGCGCATAAGCTCCAGCATGACAGTGGCACGCAGTTGTTCCAGCAGTAGCGCGTCGTAAGCTGCCCGTCTAGTTGCATCGCTCAACACCTCGTAAGCCTCGTTCAACTGTTTGATGCGTGTGTCCTGCTTCTCTTTATGAAGGTCAGGGTGATGCAGACGTACGAGGCGTCGGTAGGATTTTTTTATCTGGGCCAGTGTTGCCCTGGACGGAACCTCTAACATAGTGTAGTAGTCTGGTACTGGCATCATGACACCTATTCTGGCGTATACTCACGCATCCTTCTCGGAAAAGAGTCCTGCGTTGCTTAATAATACCATCTATTGTATCCTAATAGCGGCCTGTTCGTTTTCAGGCAGGCTTTGCGGCAGTTCCCTATGAACTACCGAGGATTGAAAGAAACTAGAGAAAGGGTTGTACTGCGTCAAGGCTTTCAAATCGGCTATTTGCTACCTTGATGGGTGTTAGAACGTATAACATGGAAACAAAAGTTTTCTCATTGGCCATAACGCCCCAAAAAGGAGGGGTGAAAGACTAGAATGAAAGAGAGACTTGCGTTATAATTGAACTATGGAATATTCTTTGCCCTGGTGGTGTTGTAATTAGCGCAGATAAGGTTTACGTTCTTGATCTCCTCCCACTCGACACTTGGATGGATCGTCCCAGCAAAGGCTCTTTTCCCCGAGTGTCGACTAGACAGAAGAACTGCATATCTTGCCTGCTTGAGATATTACTTTTCATGGAGGGCGCATAATGATAGATGTAGAGCGTGCCATGACGGGACCAACGCTTGCCTTAAGTGACTTACATGCGGACTCAGGTCTTGACGGGAAGCCGTTCGACATCGTCGAGCAGTTGCTCACCAAAGATCTTGAAGATAGACCAGAGGATGATGTAGAGGAAGCGGGTAAAGATGAGCAGGAGATGGAAGAAGACCTTGTCGGTCTAGAATCCAGTTCCCTTGAGTTGGAAGAAATGTCTGATATGCATGAAGAACTGACTCAGCTTACAGGCTCACCTGCATTGGAGGTCAATTCCCTTCTTGCACTTCCTACGATGGCAACAGGGGGAGAGCAACCCGTCCGTCGCTCTGCTATGCGTCGTCGTCGCTCTGAAGAACAAGATGAGAACACGGCCAATGCCACTGACGCGGGTGAGTCAGATGCCGTGATGACCTATTTGCGTGAAATCGGGCGTGTTCCTATGATTACGCACGAGCGCGAGGTCGAACTCGCTCAGCGCATTGAACAAGGTGATCGCGATGCCATGAAACAATTTATCTTGGCAAATCTCCGTCTTGTAGTGAGTATTGCAAAACGATATGTTGGACGCGGCCTTACCTTGTTGGATTTGATTCAAGAGGGCAATATTGGTCTGATTCGGGCAGTTCAGCGGTATGATTGGCGACGTGGTCATCGCTTCTCCACTCACGCCACTTGGTGGATTCGCCAAGCCATTAGCCGAGCCGTTGCAGACAAGGGTCGTACTATTCGCTTGCCTGTCTACGTCAATACGGCGCTGAACCGTATTCGCCGTGAGCGCCAGCGTTTGCTGCAAGAGTTGGGACGTGAGCCTACAGAGATCGAGCTGGCCGATGCGACAGGGCTTGATCCTATACGGATGATCGAGCTACAAGCAGCACCAGGAGCCCCTGTTTCTTTAGAATTGCCAGTTGGTGAGGACGAGGAACAGGAATTGGGTGATGTGCTGGCAGACACAGACTCGGCTTCTCCCGAGGACATCGCTACTACGCAGACGCTCAAGGATGAAGTGCAACGTGTTCTTGAGTCTGTCCTGACTCCACGGGAGCAATTGGTATTACGGCTTCGCTTCGGTTTGGGTAATGGTCAAGCCCACCCACTAGAGCAGGTGGGAAGAGAACTGGGCATTACACGCGAACGCGTACGCCAGATCGAAGCTGGTGCTTTAGCGAAGTTGCGCCAACCCCCTGTGTTGGAGCGCCTGCGCGGCTAAGCTGTTTGCAAATGTTGACAAAGAAATTTGCGGCAATGAAGTGGGACAAATAAAGCTTGTCCCACTTCATTGTTTCGTACTTTGTGCATTGGCCCATTTGCCAAGCTCACGTTCTACATGCACTACATCCCTTACCTTCTCAAGGTGCGCAAAGAGGCGATACATCTGCTCCACCCCATCTATCTCTAGGGTAGCATTGATAAACACTTCATGTTTGCTATTGAGGTGCGTAGTAACTGTTGTCATGTTGACACCAATCTCAGAAACAACAGTGGCAATATCGCGGATCAGGCCCGGACGATCATGAGCGACAATAACCACTGGTGCGCGATAGTGTGGCTGGCTCATACTTACCCAACTGACATCAATGACCCGCTCTTGGTCGCTTTGTCGGTAGCGGCTTACGTTCCAGCAGTCGGCGCGGTGGACAATAACTCCCCTGCCGCGGCTAATGAAGCCTACAATCTCGTCGCTAGGTAAAGGACAGCAACAGTTGGCTAACCTTGTTAAGAGACCGCTTACACCCGCAACCTGCAAGCGAGCAGAAGAGAGCTGTTTGTTCGTCGAGGCAGGCAATGTTAAAGGCTCTTCTTCTTTCTCTTTTGTATCCTTTGGCTCTTTCCCTTCACGCAGTTGTTGCCAGTGCTCGGTTAGCTTGACAGCGACGGCATGAGGGCGCACATTGTTGGCACCGATAGAGGCGAGTAAGTCTTCAAATGAGTTGACACGATACTCGCCGCAGAGCCAGTTTTCGGCCTCCTCGTTCACCGCCTCTAGACCACGCGCACCTAATGCCTTATCCAAGCGTTCCCTGCCTATCTGTATGTTGATATGGCGTTCGTGTGTCTTGAGATATCGACGTATCTTGCTCTTGGCGGCTGCTGTGTGGGCGAATCTCAGCCAGTCACGGGTGGGGTGAGCGCTACGAGTGGTGACGATATCCACGATTTCACCGCTCTTCAGTTCGTAATCCAGTGGTACCATACGTGTCACGAGGCGCTCTCCGTCACCTCTACCGATTTCGGTGATGATACGTGCGCCAGCACAGTGGTCGCCAACTTTGGTGTGAACGCGATAGGCGAAATCAAGCGGAGTCGAGCCAACGGGTAAGTCCTTGACTTCGCCTTTAGGAGTAAAGACAAAAATCTGCTCTTGGAAGATATCCTGTTTGACCGCATTGGCAAACTCAGTATCAGTCGTATTAGAGGCCCGGATGTCACGCTGCCACTCAGCCAGTTGGCGCAGCCAGGAGAGCAGTTCTTTAGCGGAAGCCGACGCAGTATCTCCAATGTCTTTATAATGCCAGTGCATTGCTACGCCATACTCGGCCATCTCGTGCATTGCATGCGTGCGGATTTGCACCTCTGCAAGCTGGTCGTCGAGACAAAAGACAGTCGTATGCAGGGCGCTATATCCGTTGGGCTTGGGGTTAGCAATTAAGTCCTTGATGCGGCCCTCTTTCGGCTTCCATAGACTGTGAACGTGTCCTAGCACTAGATAACAATCTGGCGTCGTATCCACTAGAATGCGAAAGGCGATTACGTCATGAATTTGATTGATATCGGCTGCCTTCTTGAGGTTCTCTAGGCTTCCCACATCTCCTGCATTGCGCTGTAGTTTCTTGTAAAAACTGTACAAGTGTTTGACGCGGCCCGAAACAGTAGCTTGCACACCTATCGCTACCATCTCCTGGCGCAAAATTGCGCACACACGCTCGACATACGAGCGCCTCTGCTTGTTTTCCATTTCGACGACTTGGCGCACCCACTGGTATGTTTCTGGCTCTAAAATCTGGAAGGCCAGGTCCTCTAGCTCACTCTCCATACGTGACATGCCTAGCCGTCCGGCCAAGGGGGCGTAAATCTCGCGAGACTCCTCGGCTATAGTGAGCCTCTCCTGGAGGTCGCCTGTGTAGTTGGGAAGGCACATCAAGCTCAGCGTGCTCAATCTGTAGGCCAGTTTGAGCAGGACCACTCTGGGATCCTCGGCCATGGCAACGAACATCTTGCGCACTGTTTCGGCCTGTTGATGACGCTGAAGTTCGCGGGTGCGTCGCTTTTTGTTCTCCTCGCTTGCGCTACTGTTCTTCTCTTCTCGCTCCTCCGACCCCTTCCTGGTGCCTTTCTGTTGTCCGCTTTGGGCATTAACAGCGGCCTCTATAACAGTCTGCTTCTTACGTTCTAGAATGTTGAGTCGCAGCATGCTGTCGATGACGTATGCAGGCGCAGGTCCAAGCTCTTGCTTAACACGCTCAAGCGAGAGCAAATTGGCATCAACAGCTTCAAAGATCAAACCAGCACAGACTCCAACAGCATCAATATGCATCTGTGCTAGAATGATTGCTACTGTCAATGCATGCTCCAAAGGCGGAAGTTGCTCAGTACCGATTACCCCCTGACATGTTTCTTGTGCGATTTTAAGAGCACGTTGTACACGCTCTACTTCAGATGCTGACATGTGTGACTGTACCAGATCGAAGAGTTGTGCCGTTACTGCTGAAACATCTTGTATACTGTGTTGTTGTTTTTCTAAGAGCCTGTCCATCATGTACTTTGTTTCTGGTAGCCTTGCAAAAGCCCTACTGTTGATAAGCTCTCTCAACGCTAACAACATTTTTAACCTGTCGCAAACGGCGGAAGATACGCTCTACTTGGTCGATGACTTCAGCAGCAGCGTTTAGCTCCAATGTGATGCTAATCACAGCCTTCTGTAATGAGGCATTCGTTAAGGTGGTGACCGTTGTCATATTGATACCTGCATCAGCCACTACCGCCGTTACATCGCGTAGTAGACCAGCGCGGTCGCGTGCAATAATGGTGATCGGCACGTGATAGGATGATGCTTCAATTTGTAACCAATTGATCTCTACTCTAGCTTTCGCATTGTCATGGCGACGCAGTAAGCGGCAATTGCTACGATGCACCCACACACCCTTGCTGGGATGAAGGATGCCTACAATGGTGTCACCGGGAAGGGGGTCACAGCAGTGCGCCTGTCTGACTAACATGTTGCCGTGTACTTGGCCGTGACGGTAGCAGCCATTTTTTGTGCCATTGGAAATGCTTGCCTCGGACAGCAATTTGCTTATACCTTGTAACCTCGGCAGCAGCGGCTCCATCAGGTTTTCTACCCACACATCTTTTCGTCCTAATGCGATGTAGATATCATCAAGTGTTGCATACTTTTTGAGTAGAGTAGGGGACTCATCAAGTAATGCTTGCAGTACTTGCTCAATCTTTTCACTAAGCCCTATGCCTGCTGATGCCTTGAGCGCTAGGTCCAGCCGTTCACGACCAAGCTGAAGATCAATCTCGCGCTCATATGTTTTCAGGTAGCGACGAATCTTGTTGCGTGCAGTGGTGGTACGAGCAAAGGAGAGCCAGTCACGTGTCGGATGTACAGCGCTATTCACCAGGATATCGACAATTTCTCCACCCTTAAGCTTGTAGTCGAGCGGCACAAAGCGTGTTACCAGTCTACCTGTATCAATGATGTTCGCACCAACACAATGGTCTCCCAAGTCAGTATGTATGCGATATGCCATATCAAGCGGTGTTGAGCCTCTCGGCAAATCCATCACCTCGCCCTTTGGGGTGAAGACGAAAATCTGTTCCTGGAAAATATCCCCTTTGACCGCCTCAACAAACTCGTCGGCACTCTGCAGTAATTCGCGCTGCCACTCTCGCAGTTGCTTAATCCAGTTAACCATTTCGTAATAGGAGAGAGGCCAGCCGTTTAGCTTTGTATCCTCTCTGTCAACACGCTCCTGTAGGTGCCAGTAGCTAGCAATACCGAAGTCGGCAGTGCGCTGCATCTGGTGTGTACGAATTTGAATCTCGGCAAGCTGATCCTCCAGGCAGAAGACAGTGGTGTGCAAGGATTGATAACCAGGTGTAGCGATAAAGTTCTTAATACGCACATCTCTGTGCCGCCACAGGGCATGAATATGTCCGAGTGCCAGATAGCACTCAGCGTCTGTATCGACCAAGATGCGGAAAGAGACGAGGTCATATAGCTGGTTCATTTCTCCTTCGTTTGGTTGACGCAGTAGGTCACCTAGCTTGCGATTAATGCTAGCAAGATGTTTCTGCGACACCTGCACCTCGGCCTTGATTCGCGCTCGCTCCATCTCCTCCTGTAGTTTGTGATGTATAAGATCAATAGAGGCGCGCTGTCTCTCCATCTCTTTCTTTACTAATTGCACGAGACGTGTGTACTTCTCAGGCTCCAAGTACTTGAGTGCGAGATCCTCAAGCTCTTCCTGTACAAGCGACATGCCCAACCTTCTTGCCAGGGGAGCATAAATTTCTCGTGTCTCGCGAGCCTTATTCTGCTGTTGTGCCGAGTTCATCGCATCTAACGTGCGCATATTGAGGAGACGGTCAGCCAACTTAAGCACCGCCACGCGGGGATCCTCTACCATAGCTAATAACATCTTGCGTACGGTCTCAATGCGTTGTTGACGTTTATCTATTACAGCGGGATGCCCCTGTCCATTCTCTTTTAGGGTGGAGGATGTCTGCGCCAGCATGTCAAATTTCGTTACTCCATCTACGATAATGGCTACGCTAGAGCCGAACTGTTCTTGCAGGTCGCCTAGCGAGTAGTGTGTATCTTCGACTACGTCATGCAGCAATGCCGCCACGATACCATCGGCATCAATACGCAGAGTAGCAAGCAATAACGCTACCTCCAAGGGATGCTGGATGAAGGGTTCTCCTGTACAGCGCGAAGTTCCCTTGTGTGCCTCGCTCGCCAAGGCATAGGCACGTTGAATCTTCTCTGCATCCTGAGATGCTAGATACTGCCCCGTCTTGGCCAATAAGTCTGCCAGCGTCAATTGTGAAGGAGTGCGATGATTGTTGAACAAACGTTATTTCTCTTCACTTTAAGAAAAAGTGCTAGCAAGGGAGTAACAAAAGTTGCTCCCTTGCTAGCACTTTTTCTCAACAGCTATAAGGCGCTATTCGTCCAAGCCGCGCCTGGTGGTAGCACCTCGTAGTGCAGTATAGGGAGTATACTCGCTTTTTTTATCTATATAAGAAAGGAACGCCTAGGGCAATAAATCTATTCCAAGGGAATATACACAAGAGAAGGCGAAGCCAAGAACACACCTCGGCTTTGCCTACGCGGCTTAAGGGGAATTAGCCACGTGCGACTCGAACCTTATCGTAGCATGGGCTGCAGTAGACGGGTTTGTCTTGTTTGGGTTCAAACGGTACCTGTGTCTCAGCGCCACACGCATCGCAAGTCACAGTATACATAACCCGTGGGGCACGCGACTCTGAGCCAGAGCGGCCACCATGACGTGCGTCAGCACCACCACTGCTACGGCGTCTGGCGCGGCACTCAGGGCAACGAGCAGGCTGGTTCACTAGGCCCTTTTGCTGGTAGAACTCTTGTTCTCCTGCTGTGAATGTGAAGGGCTGTTCGCACTCACGACATGTGAGGGTTTTGTCAACGAAGTTCAACTAGAGACCTCCTTAGTGATATGTTGGTAATCCTCCAGGTCCATATCCTTGCAGATGTCACCAGTCGTTCTCTCCCGCTACCAGCGTGGGATTGGATACTCTGGACGAGCACTGTACGCGAGACCGAGATTGGATACCGCTTGCAGCATACACCATCCCTAGGCTATTTGCAAGGGCTTTATCAGTCATTCCAGAGGAATTTGTGAACGCATAGAGAAAAACTTGCTCGACGTAGCCAGAACAAGTTTTTCTCTGTGTGTTCTTTCGTAACCTTGACGGTTGTGAGAGAATGGTGAAAATCTATTCCATCCCTAGGGTTCAATTAAGGAACACATGTCATTGTTGACCTTTACAATCGATGCTGAGTGCCCTACCACAGGGGCACGAGCATGCACTATCCACACAGCACATGGCACGATTCAAACTCCCATCTTTATGCCTGTCGGCACACAAGCGACGGTGAAGAGCGTTTCGCCGGAAGAGTTACACTCTGCTGGTGCCAGCATTATTCTTGCTAATACCTATCACCTGATGCTGCGCCCTGGCTCTGCACTCATTGACTCGTTCGGAGGACTACATTCTTTTATGCATTGGGATGGTCCTCTTCTGACCGATAGTGGTGGTTTCCAAGTCTGGAGCCTTGGTCATTTGCGCAAGCTGAGCGAGGAGGGCGTTGCCTTCACATCGCATCTCGACGGCTCGTTACACACCCTTACTCCTGAAAGTGTTATGCAGATTGAGGCCGAGTTGGGAGCAGATATTATCCTTCCACTTGATATCTGTACTGACTATCCTTGCTCATATGCAGATGCTTTGCAAGCGATGGAGCGCACTCATCGTTGGGAAGAGCGTGCTCTTGTTGCTAAACAGCGCTATCGTTCAGAGCAGGCCCTCTTCGGTATTGTACAAGGTGGGTGCGAAGCGGAATTGCGTCAGCAGAGCGCACGCATCATTGGCGGCATGCCTTTTTCTGGAATTTCTGTTGGTGGCCTCTCTGTAGGCGAATCAAAGACGCAGATGTGGGAGATATTGCCCTATGTGACACTGGCATTACCCCGTGAGAAGCCACGTCACCTACTCGGTGTCGGCTCACCAGAAGACCTGGTGATCGGTGTGGGATTAGGTATAGATATGTTCGATTGTGTCTTGCCTACACGTGTAGCACGTCATGGTGGTCTCTTCACCTCTTCTGGCCGTGTCAACGTCAAAACCGCCCGCTTCCGTGCGATACACACCCCTATAGAGCAAGGTTGCGATTGCTACACGTGCCGGAACTATAGCGCGGCTTATGTCCACCATCTTGCACGTAGTGAAGAACAGCTCTACTACCGCCTTGGCAGTATCCACAATATCCGCTTTATGTTGCGCCTTGCCACACGTTTGCGCAACGCAATCCTCACTGGGAGTTATCCTGCCTTCCGCGATCAATTTCTGGCTTGTTATATTCCTGCAGCCGAGAAGATCCGCGAACAACAGCGTGAAAAGTGGAGAGCGGCAGCAAGAAGAAAGCTTGGCTGACCATACTGACATGATCTGAATAATGATCAAGGCTGTTATTCCAAAACTCAACAGCGATATCTTTCTACTATTTTGTGATTATGTAACCTGATTAGTATGTCTTTAACCAGAAATTAACTCCTCTTATACTAGAAATACATGCTGTAGTGCTATTTTTAAAGCAAGATGGTGTGTTTTTTCACCATTCCCATCGAGTTCTTTTCACAAGGAGAGATATGACAGCTTTCCATAGAACCCCGAAGCTACAGCAGTCAGAGCATTCATCCGCAAAACTGCCATCATCGCATTCCTGCCATGGCACACCTACCGAAGAGAATAGTGATCGTGCGCCTACATCTCCTCTCGCTCCCACCAAGGTGGATTGTCAGAGGGGCCAACATGAGCCAGAGGGTGAAGGCGGCACGGTCACCCTGCACAAGCATACCAGTTTCTTTGTGCGGACAGTGTCTCGTTCTGGGTACAAACGCCTTCCTCTCGGCAAAGCAATAGTGGGTACAACGCTCATCCCCAAGGTTATGCCTGAGCAACAGAAGCGCATCGCTGTCAGTGAGACACGCCATATGCCCAAGCTCACGCTTGCCGCTCCTGCCATGGCAATCTCACAGAGTGTTCCGGCATGGATAGAGATCGTGATTATCTGTGCTGTGCTCATGGGTGTACTAGTAACTCATGGCTTGAATATGTTTGGCTACCCGCACTATGAACAAGATGAAGGCACCTATGTCTCAGCAGCTTGGGCCATCACCCACGGCTGGCTCTCTCCCTATCCCTATGGCTATGGTCACCCGCCACTAGCCTGGGTGCAACTGGCGGGCTGGCTGCAGTTCAGTGGCGGCTTCTTTGCCTTTGGCACTGCCATCAATAGTGCCCGTGTCCTGATGTTGCTGATGACGCTCGCTTCTGGTTTGCTGGTCTACGCGCTGGCTCGCCGCCTAAGTGCCAGTCATCTGACCGCTGTGCTGGCACTGGTCATCTTCTCCTTCTCCCCGCTCTCCATCACCTTCCAACGCGAGGTGCTCTTAGATAACTTTGCCACCTTCTGGTTCCTGCTCTCGCTCTGCCTGCTGCTCTACAGGAACAGTCGCTTGCTGTGGGTGGTGATGGCGGCCTTGTGCTTTGGCATGGCGGTGCTCTCTAAAGAGGTGTTGCTCATCTTGCTGCCTGCCACCCTCTATGGGGTATGGCTGCATACCACTCCTTTTCAGCGCAGCTTTGGGCTGATCGCCTTCAGCTACACTGCCATTGCGCTGATCTCGGGCTTTGTGCTGCTTTCCATCTTAAAAGGGGAGTTGTTGCCCTATGAGTGGCACCTGCCCTGGGACCACCATGCCCATTTGAGCTTGTTGAATACCTATATCGGTCAAGTGCAGCGCGGTCAAGATCAAGGCAGTATTGCTCAGGCATGGGCTGCCTGGATCAATGGAGATCCCCTGCTCATAATGTTGAGCATAGCTCCGTTGGTGCTCAACGTGCTGATCGGCTGGTGGAAGCGCATCCATCTGTTGTTGGCTCTGCTCTCGATCAGTTTCTGGGTCTTGCTGCTGCGTGGGGGAGTCATCTTCCCCTTTTACATCCTGCCCTTGATCCCGCTGACGGCCCTCAATGCCGCCCTGGCTTTCCACATGCTCAGTAAGTGGCTGAGTGTGGTCCTGCGCTTGGACTTACTGCATGTCCTGCTGGGCTGCTGTGTGCTGGCAGCCCTAGTGCCCTACGATTTCCAGCATGAGCTGGCCCCTTTTAACCTGTTCACACTGCATCCGACCTCGGTGCAGACCCAGACGTTGATCTGGATACGTACGCACGTGCCTCGCACCGCTGTCGTGGTGATCAATCCCAACCTGTACACCGATCTGCATGAGCAGGATGGGGAGGGAGTCGGCCAGGGTGCGCTCTACCCCTATGCTCATGTCTACTGGAATGTCGCCCTTGACCCAGCAGTGCGTGACACCCTCTTGCGAGACAACTGGGATCGTATCGACTATGTTATCGCCGATGGAGAAATGCTAGGCGACATCAACGGTTACAAAGATCGCATGAAGATTCTTGAGCAGGCGCTACAGCATTCAATACTAGTTAAAGAGTTTATCGGAGACGCTTACGAGTACATTGCTATTTATCAAGTCAAACACATATATTCACCACCAGTATAATGAAATTCTATTTTTAAGTTCATATGTATTAATTTATTCTTTCAACAATATTCTAAGATTGTCTGTGAGTTGCATCGGTGTGAAGGTATCGTCGAGGAGAATGCGCTCCTTGCCTTGCCTATCAATCACGAAGACTGCCAAAATGTGATTAACCGTTTGTTGTTCTTGCTGTGCATAGATGTTGTAGGCCGTCCACACTGGAGACAGTGTAGCTTGTGTACCTATCAGGAAATGCCAGTATTCTGTCATGCGATGGATTTTGGAGAAACTGAGGGCCGCATTGATGTTATCTCTTTTAGGATCGGTGCTTACAGCCAAGACCGCAACCCGTTGAGCATCGCTGCCGAGATTTTGCATAACTGTGTGCAATTTCTCAGCGGTGAGAGGACATACGTCGGGGCAATGGGTATAGAGGAATGTGAGCACAACTGGCTGCCCCTTGAACTGAGAGAGCGAGACTTGTTTGCCAAATTGGTCGGTTAAAAGGAAATTGGGAGCTGGCGTTGCTCCCAGATCAGTTCCCTGCAATCCTTGCGTATTTATCATATTTCCTGGCAATGATACATGTTCAGTCTGATTGTGTTGGATAACGGTTACAAACACGACAACGAGCACGGCAAATACAATTACAGACAGCCGAGATGCAAGACGCCATTTCATGGAATACATTCCTTGGTAGGGCACGATTGTTCGCGCTTCTTTAATAGTGAATAACCCGATCTATCACCATCACCGCGAAGATCGCGGCAAGATAGCAGTTTGAGTACCAGAAAATCGTACGCGCCCAAGCTTTTGTCTTCTCTTGTAAGAGGCGCACTGACATATAAATCAGAATGCCACCCATAGTCAGCGCTGCAAACAGGTAGATATAGCCCATCGCGTGCGTAGCGAACAGGACGAGGGTAACAGCCAATAAGAGGAGCGAGTAAAGAAAAATTTGCTTGCGCGTCTCACTCTCCCCCATAACTACTGGCAGCATCGGCACGCGTGCCTTTTCATAATCCTTTTGAATAAGCAAGGAAAGTGCCCAGAAGTGCGGAGGAGTCCAGTAGAAGATAAGAGCGAAGAGCCAGATAGCAGGCAGCGTGATGGTATTGGTCACCGCTGCCCAGCCCACCAACACTGGCACAGCCCCGGCTGCACCACCAATCACGATATTTTGTGCGGAGGTGCGCTTCAATCCAAGCGTGTAAACGAACACGTAGAAGAGGATCGCTGCAAGTGCTAACGAGGCACTGAGCAGGTTCACAAACGTTGTCAGTACTAGACAGGAGCCAACAGCGAGCGCAATACCGAAGATAAGTGCATGCTTAGGTTGTACCTTACCTGCAGGCAGGGAGCGACGCTGTGTGCGGCCCATGATCTGATCGATGTCGCGGTCAAGATAGCAGTTGATGCAATTGGCGCTTCCTGCCGCCATAGCCCCGCCAAGCAGTGTTGCTACTAACAGACCCAGCGGAGGTAAAGAACCAGCGGCAATAGCCATCGCTGCCGCCGTTGTTCCCAGCAGCAGCACAGTGACGTGGGGCTTCATCAGGTCAATATAACTTGAGATAATCTGGCGAACACGTCCCACCTGCTGCGGCTCAGACTCTGCGAGCTGTTCACCTGCTCCCCTCGGCGTTGCCCGCAACTGGCGTGCGGCAAGTGCTGAGATGAGTACCAAGCAGCCCCAAACAGCCGTCGAAAGCGCTAGATGAAGAATCTGAGTAAAGATGGGTCTCTGCAAGAGAACGAGTAGAGCACCAATCGTAGCCTGTGCAATAAACAGGAGAGCGGCAGCCAGCGCGACCCACGCTTGAGCGGGGGCTACACTACGCCTACGCCATGCCGAGAACAATGTCCAAGCTAGCACCACTCCGACGAAGGTAGCAATGTAGCGGTGCAACATATTCACATCGTTCAGGTGGAAGTAGACAGCCCACGAGGGAGCTGCACCGCACAGCGGCCAGGCAGAACAGGCAAGAGACGCTCCGCTACCAACGACATAGGAGCCGCTCAGCATCAAGCCGTAGACGAGCAGGGCTGTGGTCATTGCTTGTTGTGCGAACCTGCGCGTCTTTTCTGGGTGCTCCCTGTTCGGCGTTGTCGCCCCGGACATCGCGGCTACAGTAATGACTGCCGCAAAGATCGCCAGTGCTGTGCCTAGGTGAGCAGTAATAATTGCAGGTGGCAGTTTCAACAGCACTGTAAGCCCACCCAGCACGACCTGTACTGCAAGCAAAGGCAAGGCAAGCAACGCAGGAATAAGTACCTGCTTATTCTTGCGCCCCCAGATCAGCGCGCTTATTGCCAATGCGACAATGAGTATACTAACAATCGAAGCAGTATAGCGATGAATCTCTTCGAGTAGCGTAGGGACATCAGGAAAAACAAATGGTCGCCCATAGCACAGGGGCCAGTCAGGGCAGCTCAGGCCGGCATCGTTGGCACGCACTGTTACGCCCAAGCCAACCAAAATATAGGTGAATGCAACCGTCACCCATGCGATACGGCGTATGACCTTCATAGGATCATTCCCTCTGATAGATAGTTCGACGCTTAGCATTGTCGCCCTTGCCCCTGATACTTCCCTTGCAAATGACAAATGCGACCTTACAAATGCCTGAATGTATATCAGCGTTCGTCCAGCCCCACCCAGTAAAAAGACAGAAGGTGGTACGTGGTACAATAGGTTCAATACAGACGGGTGACCCGGTTCTGCTCACTCTTCAAGTATGGTGGAGAAGAGCGAGAACACGCTCTTCATCCCGTGAAAAAGCGTGAGTCGATCACCACGCAGAGAACCGAGCACCTACATCAACATGAGAAACGTGAGTCATGAGACAGTTCGCCATATTTTTAGCTAATTTGCGCAGCAGCGCCCAGCTCTCACTCGAAGAGCTGGGCACGCTGGTCGCTACCAGCCGCACCACCATCTCGCGTCTAGAAAACAACGAGGTGTCACAGCCCTTCAGAGGCCAAACCCGCAAAGTGGTGCTCGCTCTGGCAGAGATCCTCTGTACGTCCAGAATCGAAACCGAGCGCTACCTTAAACTGGCAGACATCGACCGCTCGCTTCTGACCGAGATAGAGGAAATCCAATGGCCCTGTCAAGCTTTACACCGCTTGCTAGACATGGAGATGCATATGTTCGACGAGATGAACCCACAGAGCGACCCAGCAGAGCATGGCATTTCGCGGCGTAATGCGCTACTGGCTCTTGCCATGCTCCCTATTGGTTTACTCGAGGTCATGCAATCGCATCAGCAGAGCGCCTCGCCAGAAGAGTTCCTGCCACTCTGTACAGCCAGTATCGCAGCTTGTTGGCACTTGATGGCAGGCCGTGAATTCGAGGCCATTGAGCGAGCGGTGACCACGTATCTGCCTCACCTGATACGTTGGGCACAGCAATCCTCTCTCCATCGGCCTACAGCACTCCATCTGGCTGCTCAGGGATACTTGTTGATGGGTGCTATCGCGTTGCATAAGCTTGCAATGCCAAGAAGTTTCCAGGTCAGACTGGCTTATTGTCAGCAAGCCGTGGAGTCTGCCAGAGGCTCGGAAGATCGTACCTTGCTGATCATGGCCTTAGCACACGTAGCGACTGCATACTATGATATGGGACAGCCAACAGGGGTCCAAGCCTATCAGGAGGCAGAAAGCCTTCTCACTGAACAGACAGCACCGTTACTACGCAGTAAGGTGTTCGTCGCCGCAGCTCGTGCCTATGCGCGATTCGGGCAAGGACAAGAAGCCCTTTATCGTATCGGTGAAGCTCGCGCTATCTATCCTGGTATTGTTGCTGACCTTCCCAGCTTTGTCACTGCCGATAGCGGTCTGGTCCCAATGATCTTACATGAAGGACTAACCTATCTGGCCCTTGGTCAACAAGAGCCAGAAGACTACTACGCAATGGCAGAGAAAGCCTTTGCACAGGTCGAACATGTGCCTACAGCACTAGTCGTGCCAGAGCGTTTCCTCTGCTGGATAACGAATAATCAAGCACTTGCAGCTATCAAAGTGAACAACCTAGACGACTTTGAAAGGTACTTCGTCAAAGGGATACAAGGAGCGGATGCACTGGGGAGCCAGAAGCGACGTTACGAGGCAATTGCCAATTGGAAAGAGGCCAGGAGAGTGTGGCCGAACGAGAAGCGTGTGACGGAACTGGCTGATTTACTTATGTAAAGTGGGGGAGGAAAAGCTGCCAGGTACTAGCTTGCGCCATCCAAGATTTAGCACTTGCAGTATGATAGACAGAGGGATACGTAATACATTAGAAGGGCAAGAGCAATGAATGTAGGACTCAACTTTTGGCTTACTCAGTGGAACTGGCAGCCATCCATCGTTATGGGAACAGTGCTCGTCATAGGTCTCTATCTCTATGCAGTAGGGCCACTGCGCACAAAGTACTACCCCGCTGAAGAGGTAAAGATGAGTCAGGTGGTCATGTTTTTGCTAGGAGTCAATGTTATCTTTCTTTCGTTATTTTCGGCGTTGGACAAGCTGGGAGATGATTACCTCTTCAGTGCTCATATGCTACAGCACTTATTGCTTACCATAGTAGGCCCTCCACTGCTATTACTTGGCACACCGGGCTGGCTCATTCAGCCGCTCTTGCGCAATCCCTTCCTCCTGCGAGTGGGAAAAATGCTAACGTTACCAATGGTAGCGTTTTTCCTATATAATGCCGATTTCTGGCTCTGGCATGCGCCAGTGCTCTATGATGCAACGCTTGTCAACCAAAGTCTGCATATCCTAGAGCATCTCAGCTTCATAGCCTTTGCCATCATCTACTGGTGGCCTATCTTTAGCCCGGTAGAAGAGTTGCCACGGCTAGCAATAGGCGGTCAGATACTCTACCTTTTTCTCAGTGGCATGCCCACGGTGGCCTTGGGTGCAGGTCTGACATTTGCGCCACCGCTATACGGACCATACATACACGCTGCTCGCGTATGGGGCCTGTCACCTGCTACAGACCAGCAGTTGGGCGGTCTCATCATGTGGGTTCCAGGCAACATAGCCTATATTGTCGTAGTAAGCGTCCTGTTTATTCGTTGGATGCAGATGCAAGACGCCAAGCAGCGCGAACGAGAAGCCATGCTGTACGAGTAAGCGCGTTTCACTTTGCTGCCCACCATACTAGTACTGGCCCCATACCTACTTGGGCAAGGCGCTGACCATCAGGTGACCACGCTACCGCACAGACTCGCGTGCCATCCCAATGCTGAGTATAAAGAGGGCTACCATCAGATACGTCCCAGAGTTGTACTGTTTGCCCGGTCAAACTACCAGCGGCGATGCATTGCCCAGTAGGTGACCACGCTAGCCCACCCACGCCGTTGAAATTGCTACTATAGGCATGGCGATTGCTTCCGTTGGTCGCATCCCATGCCTGGACCGACTGCTCGTCACCGGAGACGATGCGTTTGCTGTCAGGTGACCAAGCCAGGCTAGCCACTGGAGTAGTGTGCCCACGATAAGTATAAATTGCGTCCCCATCGTTGGCAGTGTAGACCTGTACTGTCGTGTCATGGCTTCCTGAAGCGATGAGCGCCCCATCCGGCGAATATGCTACTATATTCACCCAAGACGAATGGGCGTCATAAGTGAACTGTGTCTTGCCGCTAGTAGCCTGCCATACTTGCACACCGTGATCACTTCCCGCCGCTGATGCAATCCATTGGCTATCAGGCGACCATGTCACCGTAAACACAGGACCAGCATGCTTATGAGTGGAGAGGCGCTGTCTCCCCTGCCACTGCCATACTTGTGCAGTCTGGTCGTTGCCCCCAGAGACGATCCATTTGCCATCGGGTGACCATGCTACTGTAAGCACAGAGCCAAAATGGCCAGAATAAGTGTAAATGTGTGCTCCAGTTGCAGCATCTGAAATTTGTACAGTCCCATCATGCATGCCTGCTGATGCAATATATTTGCCATCAGGTGACCATGCTAAGGCAGGTACACCACCGCTATGCCCGCCATATGAAGAGAGAGCGGTTCCCATACGGAGGATGTTAGGTTTCGATGTAAGGGAGGCTTTTGTGGCGAGGGTACCAGGGTGAAGGGAAGGTGGTGGCTGTGAGATCAAACCTCCACTAATTCCTCCTTTCTCTGCTAGGGTGAGTCCTGCCAGCAGACCGAATCCCGTCAGAGCCAGTCCCAGAGCTATTGCACGTCGCGGTGTCCTGCGTGGGGTTGGCTGTGGGGCGGCAGCAATCTCTTGTGGCTGAGTTGTTAGATCCGCTGGAAGCGTTTCCCCAGTTTGTCGTAGTGACTCCATTGTCCCTCTTGGCTCTGAGAACCCTGCTAATGGGGCTGTCTGGGCGAAAAAAGGAGATGACTTCGGTACCAAGACTACACTAGGGGCAGCAAAAGGCTGCCCTGGCTGAGGTGGCATGGGTGAAGAGAACTGCTGAAGGGGAGGGACAAAATTTGGCTGTTGCTCCTGCTGGTGTGCTTGTTCCAGAGCAGTAGCAAAGGCTTGGACACTGGCAAAGCGCTGTCCTGGGTCTTTAGCAAGGGCTGTGAGCACGACGCTTTCTACGATAGGTGAGATCGTTGGGAGGTGCATACGCAAAGCAGGCGGAAGGGCTTGTACATGCTGCTCTATGATGCTCCAAGTAGATCCAGAAAAGGGGCGTTCCCCGCACAGCCACTCGTACACTACAACACCTAATGCATACTGATCGCTCGCTGCTTGTGGCTTACCCAGAAGCTGCTCTGGTGCCATGTAACTAGGTGTGCCAACTTGACCCTGCCCCCGAAAGGTAGCACTCTGGCTCATTGCCACAATGCCAAAGTCGCTGAGCAAGATATCTTGCTTAGCTGCAAGTAACATATTCTCCGGTTTAACGTCCCGGTGTATCAGTTTCTGCTGGTGAAGATACTGCAGAGCGTCGGCTACTTGCTTCACGTAGCAGATAATCGTAGCCAGTGGTACACAAGAGCCTTTGGGATGGCGCTTTCTTATGGTTCCATAGGGAGCATACTCCATCACGAGAAATGGAATATTGTCTTGCAGCGCGTAATCGAAGACCCGTACAATATGCGAGTGTCTCAGCCCTAGCAGGCACTGCGCTTCCCACTGAAAAGCTTCCCGTTCGTCATCCGACACAGTCGGATGAAGCACTTTGACGGCTGCTTGACTGTTGAGGTAGACATGCTCAGCGAGATAGACATGAGCAAACCCGCCCTTCCCTAGCAGACTGACCATGCGATAGTTACCAAGCTGTTGTCCGACCCGATCAATCATAAGACCCTCCTTGAGCGGACATGCTGCTCCTAGGTTGGAAAAGAAATACACCTTATCAATTACTCATAACAAACTGTAGCACAAATCTTGACGCCTTGTCAACATTTGTATGAAGTTATGGAGCCGTGGAATCTGAGTAGATATATCAATATGATTTTCATTGTGACACATTTTGTGGAAATATGACTCGACAAATGTGTGCAGCGGCGATGCGGACCCTGAAATCCTTTTCTATTCAGGCTCTTGTAAGGTAGAACAAAAAAACTTCAAGCCCTTTGTTAGGCCGCACCATTAGGCTTAAATCTAAAGTGGGTAAATCTGACGAGAACGCCCTTTTTATTTTATGTCAAACAACGTTTTAGGAGACTCACACGTGAGGAAGCCTCTATTTGGCGGGAAAAACCGTTGGCGGATGGTCATTGCAGGCTTACTAGCCAGTTCGTTCCTGCTCACCGCATGTGGCGAAAACTCTCCCTCGATCCTGAACACTTTTGGCCCTGTGGCGGCCAGCGAGAGTTTTCTATTCTACGTTATCCTGATTATTGCCACTATCATCTTTGTGCTTGTCGAGGGCGCACTCATCTTCTCGATTATCCGCTATCGTGAGCGCCCCGGCATGCCCAACCCTAGGCAGATACACGGAAACCTCAGAATCGAGGTACTATGGACAGTAATTCCTGCCGTTATTTTGTTCATAGTGTTGTTCTTCACCATTCAGGGCCTAGTGAACGTAGCGACACAGCCCACTGCTAGTAATACTCTTGAGGTGAGGGCAGTGGGGCACCAATGGTGGTGGGAGTTCTACTATCCTAAATACAACATCACTACTGCCGACGAGTTGCATGCCCCTGTCAATACGATTGTGCAGGTCGATCTGTATTCCAACAATGTCATCCATAGCTTCTGGGTGCCTGCACTGACTGGCAAGACCGATGTTATTCCAGGCCATAATAACACACGGTGGTTTAAGGCGGATAAGACAGGTACCTTCCTGGGTGAATGTGCGGAGTTCTGCGGTGCGCAGCACGCTCACATGGCCTTTAACGCCGTCATTCAATCGTCCGACGATTTCAACACCTGGGTGAGCACGCAACAGCAGGCAGCACTCAACCCATCATTTAGCCTGGCAGCCCAAGGCAAGCAAATCTTTGCTGGTCAATGCACTGGTTGTCACGGTATTGTAGGTGTCGACTTGAAAGGCTATGACGACCCGCAAGTGAAGTGCAATGATCCTGCTGTCAACTGTCTAGTAGGTCCTAATCTCACTCACTTTGGTTCACGCGGTTTGATCGCTGGTGGCATTCTGACCAACAATAAGGATCAATGCTCTCCCGGTCCAGACTTGCTGCAGCGGTGTCACCTTGCACAGTGGCTGAAAGACCCGCAGGGTATCAAGCCCGGCAATGATATGGTCGTGAATGTGACAGATGACCAGATACAAGCACTGGTCGCCTATCTAGAGAGCCTTAACTAGCCCATCTATTTTGCTGTTCTGTTCGGAGGAACTGTCTATGGCAACACGCGCTATCGACAACGCTACAACAACTGTAGTTCGTCAGAAACAACTGAGCGAAAACTATGTTGGCAAGTGGCTTATGACGACCGATCATAAATTGATCGGTATCATGTATATAGTCACTGGCTTTTTCTTCTTTCTGGTGGGCGGTATGGAGGCTCTGCTCATCCGCGCACAGTTGGCAGTGCCCGACGGTCACGTATTGAGTCCTCAAACGTACAATGAGATCTTCACCATGCACGGCACTACCATGATCTTCCTCTTCGTTATCCCTGTACTAACAGGTTTCGGTAACTATATCGTGCCGTTGATGATTGGCGCGCGCGATATGGCCTTCCCACGCCTGAACGCCTTCGGCTTCTGGGTGCTGCTTTTCGGAGGTATCTTCATACAGTCGAGCTTCCTGTTTGGCGCTGCACCAGATGGTGGTTGGTTCCAGTACGCTCCACTCAGCCTGACAAATGCTGGTTGTACTGTGCATGCCACTGCCTGTACGAATGGCATGAACGCTGACTTCTGGGCACTCGGCGTACTGATGCTTGGCGTTTCGTCTATTGCAGGCTCGGTCAACTTCGTGGTAACCATTCTCAAATTGCGTGCTCCTGGCATGAGCATTAACCGTATGCCGCTTTTCACATGGATGGTACTGGTTACGTCCTTCCTGCTGCTCTTCGCACTGCCCAGTTTGACCGCTGCCTCTGGGTTGTTACTGCTCGACCGCCACGCAGGAACGCACTTCTATCAGTATGCGTTTGGCGGTGATCCTTTGCTTTGGCAGCATCTGTTCTGGTCCTTCGGTCACCCAGAGGTATACATTCTGATTCTACCGGTCTTTGGCATGATCTCTGAAATATTGCCCGTCTTCTCACGCAAACCGATCTTCGGTTATACTTTTATTGCTTGGTCGGGCGTGGCTATCGGTTTCTTAAGCTTTACTGTGTGGGCGCACCACATGTTTGCTGTCGGTCTGCCGCCGATAGCACAGGCATTCTTTGCCACCAGCACAACGCTCATCGCCATCCCTACAGCAGTGAAGATCTTCAACTGGATTGCAACCGTTTTCGGTGGTAAGATTAGCTTCAAGGCTCCGATGCTGTTCGCCCTTGGCTTTATTGCTATGTTCTTGATTGGTGGTTTGAATGGTGCGGCTCTCGCCGTGGTGCCCTTCGACTATCAGGTCACGGATACTTACTTTGTGGTGGCACACCTACACTATGTGCTCTTTGGCGGTACAGTCTTTGGCGTCTTTGCTGGCACCTACTACTGGTTCCCTAAGGTGACTGGCAAATTCCTGGGTGAACGCTTGGGTCAGCTACAGTTCTGGCTCATGCTGATCGGTGTGAATCTGACTTTCTTCCCTATGCACATACTTGGTCTGCTGGGTATGCCACGCCGCTACTATACGTATGCAGGCAATCTAGGATGGAATGAGTTGAACCTCCTTGCCAGTGTCGGTGCCTTGACTATCGGCCTAGCAATTATGGTATTCTTGTACAATGTCATTGTCAGCCTGAAGAGGGGTCAGGCCGCTTCTGACGACCCGTGGGATGCCTTCACACTAGAGTGGGATACATCATCTCCGCCTAAGAAGTACAATTTCCTGCACATTCCCGTTGTGCGTAGCCGTCGTCCGTTCTATGACAAGAAATATCCAGAGATTGCCGACTGGAAGACAGTTATTCACTAAGATTGAGGGCGCGATACATGCAGGTACGATAAATCAGGGCACCATAAATTGGGCCCCTACGTTGGAGAGGTAGGACGTGCCTCAAGAGCAGGAGGAGAATGTTGAGAAGACGGCCCTTGTAGAGCCAACACGCAAGCGCTCCAAGAAGAAGACTGCAGTAGTCAATGAGGAGGCAATAATGGCGCTCCATGCACGCCCAAGCCCTTGGCCACTTGGTCTGGCGCTTGCACTGATCGTACTGTTCATAGGCGTTATGAGCAATACAATCGTTCTGATCCTTGGGCTGGTACTCGTTGCCGCTGCCATTACTGGCTGGTGCCTAGAGCGTCGCTAAAGAGTTTAGAGAGGTCAAGGGAACCTGAATAGTTACCTTAATAGGGAGATACAAACATGAGCACTGCTCACGGCGAGCAAGTCAGAGTTCTTGAAGAGCATGGAGAGTTAGGAGCAACACATAGCCTCAATTGGTGGGGTATGATCTTCTTCATCTCTTCTGAGGCGCTGATCTTTGCTAATTTGATCGCAGCATATCTCTACCTAGAGATTCGCAGTGGGAGATGGACGTTACCTAGTGGAGATCACCTGGACGTGGTCTATCCCGCCTTTAACACGATCATTCTACTCGGAAGTAGCGTTCCTGCCATCTTGGCGCGTTCTGGCATTGCTAAGGGTGACAAAAGGAGGCTCATATTCGGTCTTCTCGGCACGATTATCATGGGCAGTACGTTTCTAGGAGGCCAAATCTACGAGTACACAAATCTGTTTGGGCAGGGATTCACGCTCAATTATAAAACCTTCGGGTCAGCATTCTTCACCTTGACAGGTTTCCACGGCCTACACGTCACCATTGGCCTCATTTTCCTAGCCGTCATTCTTATTCGTGCTCTCCGTGGTGACTTTACCGCGAAAAAACACTTCGCCGTAGAGGCAGGAGAGATGTACTGGCACTTCGTCGACCTGGTGTGGATTCTGGTGTTTAGCACTGTCTACTTACTCCCTTTAATAAGGGGATAGTGAAAGCATTCAAGAGCAGGTTGCGCTGGGGTGTTGCGCAACCTGCTCTTGAATGCTTTTGGCCTTCTTATGATACAATGTGTACTATGCAAGCAAGAATCTGGAGGAGGCAGGCTGCTAAGCGCTGTTCCGTTTGCACGGGTCGCATCTGGTTCTGTCCTATCCCTCTGGCTGAGCCAGAGGGAGTACCGGAACCACGCCTTTCGTGGCTACTATGCAAATATTGTTACAAGGCTCTTCTCGTCGAGTTAGGCCGTTCTCCTATCCTTTCTCCATTGCGTCTACGCATAGCCATAGGGCTGGTAGCCGCTGATCGCTCACCCAGCGCCTATCCAACCAGGATACGCACCTACATTAGTGACCGCAAGTGGCTCGTCTTCATTGCTGTAGGCTTTATCATTGCAATGATTGTCCACCTCGCACTGATTGTGGCTATTGCTCCGCTTTCGCGCTAATTGCCATGAAAGTGGGTTGTTGCTTAGGGAAAAAACCGTAAGGTTGACTTTCTACGTTAAAATAAGGGCATGAGTAGTGGTTTTATGCTGCTCAATCAATATGAGCACATCTCCTATGCTAACCCAAGTGCCTTGCGCTTGTTAAATGTGAAAACGAGCGACCTGGTCGCGGACGACACCTTCGACGTACGTAAGCATCTGCTTTCTCTTGCCGTTGATCCTGCTGTCGCTCGTGTAGAGCTAGAAAACCTTTGGTCGCATCCAGAACAGGAGTACACGTCGGACCTCGCCCTGGCCAAAGCGGCAGTGTGTTGGTTACGTGTGCATTCTTTTCCTGTGCAGGATACGACTGGTCGTCTGCTGGGACGCGGTGTGCTTTTCGACGACGTGACACTTGAGCATGCTGCTGCTGAGGAGCGAGACGAGAAGCTGGCCCTTGCCGCACATAAGCTCAAAACTCCGCTTGCTATCATCAAAGGTTGTGCCACTACGCTGTTGGGAGGCTCTGCGCGTTGGGACCACGCCATGCAGCGCGAAATGCTGCAGATGATAGATACACAAGCCGATCAACTGCACGAGGTGCTCAACACGCTGCTAGATGTGTGGCGACTCGATGCTGGAGTGCAGTTACAGCTCTCGCAGGTACACCTTCCTCAACTGCTGCAGCACATCGTCGAACGCAGACGCAGAACTACACCGACGCACCATTTTACGCTGCACACTACCCATGAAACTGTTGAGGTGACATGTGATGTTATGCGTGTAGAGCAAGCAGTACATCATGTGCTGAATAATGCTGTACGCTATTCTCCTGCGAAGAGCACTGTGACTGTACATGTGGAACCCAACGAGATAGAGGTTAGGATCGCTATTAGCGATGAAGGTGCAGGCATTGCACCCGAGCACCTTGATCATATCTTTGAGCGCTTCTATCGCATCTCACAACATGAGGAAGATGGGCACACGAGCGGTCTGGGGTTAGCCGCCGCCCGTGCTGCAATAGAGGCACATGGAGGGAGAATCTGGGCTGACTCTGCCGGAGTAGGAGCTGGCTCTACTATTTATCTCACCCTCCCCTTCACACCACGCCCTTTGGCACTTGCTCAAAACGTCTCCACTACACAAGGCAATAGTACACCTACTGTGAAGCAGGCTATGCCATTTAAGCAGGACAGACGTATCCGTGTCTTGCTTGCCGAGGGCGATGCACGCATAACTCGCTATCTACGTTCAAATCTGGAGGAACAGCGGTACCGCGTGCAGACGGTCAATCACAGTGTGCAATTCCTACGCCAACTCGACTTGGAAGAACCCGATGTGGTACTTCTCGCTACGCGTCTCGCCGACATGAGCGGTATGGAGTTGCTGCAACGTCTGCGTGAATTCTCACAAGCACCCGTCATTATGCTTGCTGAGTATTGTGATGAAGACGAGCGTGTACAGCTCTTCGACCTTGGTAGCGATGATGTGGTCGTGAAGCCTTTCGGCATGAAAGAATTGCTCGCCAGGATACGTGCCATTCTACGCCGTCAGCCTGCGGCGACCACGCAAGTAACAAGCCAGGCTACCTTCACTACAGGCGAGCTGATGATCGATTACGGCCAACATCTGGTCACACTTCAGGGGCAGCCTGTGCAACTCAGCCGTACCGAATACAAGCTACTGAGCGTCCTGGCACAGAATGCTGGCATGGTCGTAACGCACGAACTGCTCTTAGAAAAAGTGTGGGGCCCCGAATACAATCAGGCTATCGATTTCATCTGGGTCTACATCAGCCGTCTGCGCCGTAAAATTGAGGCTGACTCGCGCCGACCCAAGTACATCTTAACAGTTCCAGACGTGGGGTACAAACTGGCGAAGTCGTGAACCCCCAGACACGGGGTGAGCTTTAGCTCACCTTGCCCGCAAGCGGACCTTCCTTCTTCTCTAAACTCTCTCAGATGGTCCTACAGAGTAATCTAAAGGGAACAATGAAACGTAATAAACCGTGTTAAAAACTAAAGAAATGTAATGATACCCTCATTAAGAGGGAGATTTCGCAGGAGAGAGTCACATGCAAGCATCCATCAATCATAGGAGAAGCCTCGGAGATATTCTCGCGGAGGTCAAACGGCGCAAACGAGAAAGGATAGCTACTACCATGCTCTGGAAGTCTATCTTTTTCGTCACTTGTGGTGCTATACTATTTCTTGCCACCCTGTACTTGCCAATGCCTCTCTGGCTCTCGCTGGTATTAGTCGTAGTGGCACTTATCCTTCTGTTCCTTGAATGCTATACTATCGCTTTCTACCGACGATGCTGGTTAGAAGAGATTGACCAGGCAAAGCAAGCAGAAGTAGAGCGACGTAGGCTCCAGGCAGAAGCATATCAGAGAGTTAGTGCGTCTGCAGCGCGCCAACTGAGAGTGGAACTACAATTCAATCGCCAGAAAGAGTGGCGCAGTAAGCAGACAACAACTGAGCAAGTACGGACCATGCGTCCTATCACCGTGCCTCTGACTCGAAGGGAGAATGGATGACACACCACTCCTATGACCTTGTTTGGGGCACGAACCATTCACAGATTTGCTATGACATATAAGGGATTGCGCACATGCAGGGATTCACGTATCTTGTCGCTGCCTATGCCATCGCATGGGTCGGCCTGTTTATCTATTTGGCCGTTGTGACTCTGCGTATTCACGGACTACGCAGCGAACTGGCAGCCGTTGAGGAACAAATGCGAGAACAACA
This sequence comes from Ktedonobacteraceae bacterium, assembly GCA_019240835.1. GTDB lineage: Bacteria > Chloroflexota > Ktedonobacteria > Ktedonobacterales > Ktedonobacteraceae > JAFATZ01. The sequence goes on along the minus strand of JAFAXQ010000254.1, from coordinate 8,727 downwards.
AGAAAAGAGTGAATGAATAAAAAAAGAGGTATGTAACGTGGCCAGCAAACAGCAGATCTCCAAGACAACCCCAGTGCGACCAAAACGCATGACGGATGGGCAGCGTATATTTGCGCTTATCGTAGGCGATGCTCTGATATTTCTCATCTTTGCCGCTATCGGGCGGCGCAGTCATGGTGAGCAGGTGGGACTGGACGCACTACTGGCAACAATTACCACGGCTGTTCCATTCGCTGCTGCTTGGTTTCTTGTCTCGCCCTTCGTGGGGGCTTTCAACCGTGGACTGGAGCTGCAGCCGCGCAAAATGGCACTACGTACCGTCCTCTCCTGGCTGAGCGCCTGGCCGCTGGCGATGGCCCTGCGCATCTTCTTCGTAGACTACCTGACCAATCACTCCATCAACTGGCGCGGCATTGTCAGCTTCAGTCTCATCACGCTGATCAGCAACACGATTCTGTTACTGCTGTGGCGTTGGCCTTTTGCGCTGGTTGTTAGTCGGCGAAGGCGCTCATAATACCCCTTATCGGATTATGCGAGGTTCGGCAGTTTGCTCATCAGTCGTCCCCTTCGTTTGCTCCTGAGCCAAATCAGTCTCAAAGCCTCTCTGTTCTCGGCATATAGCATTTGTGATATCCTCTTTGGGGAAGGGGACTCCCATTGACACATACTGTGCAGCAACCAAAGGACCGTCAAGGATGTGTTTGTGACTTGCTGTAGTTACGAAAACTCATCTGCAAAAAGAAAGCTGCTGGGAATCGCGGCCTTGGTCGTGCTGATAGCCACGCTTGGCAAAGGAGTTGGCTGTGGACTGGCTGCCTTGTTGGTGGCATCTCCTTTGTTTGAACTGGTCTATGGTCAGTATCATCAACAACGACGTTCAGATTTGTGTATCTTTTCACGCTATTAAGCAACAAACCCCAAGAAGAAACGTATAAGAGGAGGGACAGCTTTGTTTATCACAGAGACCAAGCAGAAGGAAAAGAGTCAGCTTATGAGCAATCAAGAATCAGCATTTGCAGGCCAAGAGCAACAATATCCCAACCCACGTACGATAAATAGCGATCCGCGTGAGAGGCAACAGTGGCAGATGGGCGGAGAAAAGCTGCGTCCCCAGCAGCCGCCTCTGCAGCCACGCCGTCGTTCTCTACTCGCGGTCATTGCCGTCATTGTAATAGCACTACTCGCTTTGTGGTACATGAGCCATGCTCTTTTTGCCGCCATCCCTTCCCACCTTTCAGCTTCTACAACGAAATCCTTCTCGGCTTTCGGAGTCCCTACGTTGGTTATTACTGACCCCAGTGGAAGAGTACATATTCATCGAGGCGAAGATGCTAGTCACGTGACCGTTAATTGGTCTATAAGACATTTTGGATTTGGCGGCAATACGAAAGATATACAAGTGATGCCTGCACAGTATGGCGATACCATCACTATTACAGTGCCAGCAACATCGGTTTCTCCGCTCTCAGAGACAGGCGAAGCGAATCTTGACATTTCTGTTCCACAGAAAACGAACGTCCAGTTGAATGATGGATCAGGCTCCGTCGATATCAAGGACATCAATGGACAAATAAATGCAGCGGCGGGGAGCGGTGACATTCAGGCACACCATGTAGCTGGGCAGATTACGTTACATACTGACAGTGGTCGTATTAGCACAGAGAATATTAATGGTATCGTTGACCTATCAACTAATAGTGGCGACATTGAGATGAGAAATGCAAGCTTGCAAGGACCATCGAAGCTGAACGTTAGTAGTGGCTCTATCCAGTTCGATGGGACGCTTGATTCCAATGGTACATATGATTTCGAGACGAGCAGCGGCTCCATCGACGTTACTCTACCACAAGACAGTGCCTTTCATCTGGAAACAGCTACAGATTCAGGTTCACTACATAATGAGTTTGGCAACAACGATGTCGGTAACAATCCGCGTGCGCAACTCACGCTTAAAACGGGCAGCGGCTCCATCGACATCCACAAGAAGGCGGTTTGAACAACATGAGCAGAAATTGTTCCTGCTAAGCCAAGAACAGTTTCTACTCATGTTGTGCTTTATCAGACCCCCATTTTTTGTAGAAAGCTGGCAACTGTACGAATACCCTTGAAGAACTGGTCAAGGGAATAGTTTTCGTTCGGTGCGTGTGGACTGTCGCTAGCTAGTCCGAAGCCCATCATCACGATGGGCACTCCCAATACTTCATTGAAGAGGGCCGCGATGGGAATGGAGCCACCACAACCCAACAAGACAGGCTGCTTACCGTAGGTCTCTTTGAGCGCCTCAGCAGCCGCTTTCATGGGAGCTGAGTCAGGCGAAGTCAGCACGCCTTCACCACCGTGAATATTGCGCACCGTTACCTGTGCGTCTGGAGGAGCGGCCTCTTTGGCGGCACGCTCGAACAGGGTGAACACTTCGTCCGACTTCAAGTTGGGGGGGAGGCGCAGGCTGATCTTTGCCCTGGCAACGGCCGGTATAACGGTCTTGGCTCCCTCGCCGACAAAGCCGCCTGCGATGCCGTGTACCTCTAGTGTGGGACGTGCGTAGATGCGTTGGAGCGGTGGGTATTCCAGCTCGCCGGAGAGTTGTGAAACGCCCATCTCTTGCATGAGCGCCTCATTCATGTGCAACGGGTCTTCCCGCCACAATTTCTTCTCCGCCTCCGAAGGTTCGCGCAGCTTGTCATACAGGCCAGGGATGTGAATGTGACCATCGGCATTTTTGAGGCGGCTAATGATGATGGCAAGCGCGTGCAGGGGATTAGGGGCAACGCCGCCATACGTACCGGAGTGCAAGTCTCGCTTGGCACCCTGGACCTCAACTTCTGTATAGATGATACCGCGCAGACCGCAGATAAGGGCAGGAACATCCTGCGAGGGCATTTCGGTGTCGCAGATGAAAACGGCATCGCAGTGCAAGCGTTGCGGGTAGGTCTTGACGTAATGTGCAATCGACGTGCCACCAGCCTCTTCTTCGCCCTCACTCAGCACGCGCACGTTCACTGGTAGCGTGCCATTGACAGTCATCAGTGCCTCAAGCGCTTTCAGTACCAGCATCATCTGCCCTTTGTCGTCGGCAGCGCCACGGGCATACATGTGATTATCCTCGCGCACCGTCGGTTCGAACGGTGGCGTCTCCCATAGCTCCAGCGGATCCACGGGCTGTACATCATAGTGCCCGTAAATCAACACGATAGGCTTGCCACTAGCTCTGAGCCAATCAGCATACACGAGAGGATATCCCTGTGTCTGGATCACTTCAACGTGCTCAAGCCCGATATGCCTCAATTGCACAGCGGCATATTCAGCGGCGCGATGCACATCATTGGCATACTCTGGCAATGTACTAATGCTAGGAATACGCAGCCAGCCCTTTAGATCCTCAACAAAGTAGTTCTCATTGTCTTTAATGTACGTTTCTAATTGTGTCATTATATATACCTTTCGACTAGTAGTGGGAATTACGCCATGGTAGCAGAAGAGGGGGCACTTGTCTAGGGATTTTTTCGCCCTTAGTATTTTCTGTATCCCATGTCTCGCCTCAACCGTATTATACATGAGATGGCAGATGCACATCATGCTAGGTGGTAGTCTCTGCCTGGGATAAGAAAAGTATCTTTGCTAAGTTTTCCTCGCAACAGCGAGAGAAGGAGAAGAAAGGCGTGGTATTCACTTCTTTGGTTCTTGGGGCTGCTTTTAGCCCCACTGGGCTGATTATCTGGCTGATTATCGGCTTGGTCGCTGGCTTCGTGGCCAGTCGTCTTATGGGTGCTGGTGGATATGGGGTGGTTGGTGACATCATTGTGGGTCTGATTGGAGCTTTCATTGGTGGCTTACTTACCAACTTGCTCATTCCCGATGCCAATTTTGGTCTGATCGGCAGTATTATTGTTGCCATTGTTGGGGCCTGTATCCTGATCGCCATCTTACGAGCGGTTGGTCGTGCTCGGTAACGAGCGAGAGACACAAGAGAAAAGTATAGAAGACACCTTCTCGCCAAAACGCGAGAAGGTGGACTTTTGTTCTTCGTGTCTTCGAGCCATCTCGCTTCGGGAGGCTTTTCTGTCTTCTTTAGCAGAGGCGTTTGAGCGTGCGAAGGGGTATTCTTGTCCAGATGAAGTACAAGGCACGCACAAATAGGCTATGCTGATGCTGCTGAATGTTCACATTGATCTATAGTGGGGCTGTTGTTTCAATCGTGGAGCAACACTGGTTAGTCTGTATGGGCAGCAACCTTAGCAGTTTAGTGTCAGATGTAGTGTCAAAGTGCCTGTAGAGTCTAGTAGCTGCTTCGTGAAGAGTCTTTACGGGCTGTTGCTTGTGCTGTAGGTACAGGGTGTGTTAGAATACCACCCGAACACTCGTTCTTATTTTATAGAAGATAACCAGTGCTACTCAGAGAGGTCACCTATGCCCATATGTCAACTCGCGCCTGATGTGGCCGCTAAAATCGCTGCTGGGGAGGTTGTCGAGCGACCCGCCTCTGTGGTCAAAGAATTGATTGAGAATAGTATTGATGCAGGAGCAACTCAGATTCGCGTTGATTTGATGAATGGAGGACTGCAGCTTATTCGCGTCACCGATACTGGTTGTGGCATTCCTGCCGATGAATTAACCCTGGCCTTGGCGCGTCATGCTACCAGCAAGGTAACGCAGATTGATGATCTGGAGCGTATTCGCACACTTGGCTTTCGCGGCGAGGCTTTGGCTAGTATTGCCGCGGTGGCGGAAGTGACACTGCTCAGTCGCCCACGCACAGCGGCACAGGGAGCACAGATCAGCGCGGCCAATGGGCAGCTTTCGGAGGTTACAACAGCCGCTTCACCGGAGGGAACGATGGTGACGGTACGCAATCTATTTAGCGCGGTTCCTGCTCGGCTCAAATTTCTCAAGGGGCGCAATACCGAGATCAGCCATTGTCACCACCTGCTTGAACAGTATGCGCTGGCCTACCCCGAAATTCGCTTCAGCGTGTTTAGCGAGGGACGGCAGCTTTTAGCCACAACGGGCGATGGACAACTCTCTGGCGTGCTGCTCGAAATTTATGGCTTACAGATAGCAGAACAGATGATAGCTGTCAGCGACGTGGAGCATTCCGATGATGCGCAGTATCCCAGGGTCAGTGGCTACGTGAGCCGTCCTACCTGTTACAAAAGCACGCGCCAGCACATCTCGTTCTTCGTCAATCGCCGCTGGGTACACAGCCGTGTGCTCACCGCCGCTGTGGAGGAGGCGTATCACTCACTCTTGCTCACAGGACGCCACCCTATAGCCGTCGTTAATATTCAACTCGATCCTGCGCTCCTTGATGTGAACGTACATCCGGCCAAAACAGAGATTCGCTTCCTGAAGGAGCGCCGCGTCTTTGCAGTTGTTGTGCGTGCTGTACGCCACGCACTGCTGCAACAGCCGGAGATGCCGCAATGGCAGTCTAGACGCTCTTCTAAAGAGCACCCGCGCCCACATATCACGACATCCGTTCCCAGCGAAGAGCAAGAGAGCACCGAGGCAGAGTTTATAGCATCGATTGATAGCGAGGAAGGACCTCTCTTGCCAGCAGACAATCCCTGGCTCACCGCACTGGAGGAGGAGTCAGACAGCAACCCGCCGCTAGTGTCGCGCCTCTGGCAGAGCCATATTCCTCGCTCAGACGCGAGACGTAGCGTAGAAACTCCCTCTGCACGAGCCTCTCACGGTCAAGTAGAAGCACCGCTAGTAGATTCACAGCAACTCACCGATACCCCAATAGAGGCGTCTTCCGTAAACTCTCAGCGGGTAGAGGCACAGCCTACAGATGTCCAACAACTAGCAACTAGGCAGCACAAGGCGAACAAAACTGTACAAGTAGATGCCTCTGCACCCTCTGTAGAGAGCCAACCCATTCTGCAGGCTACGTTACACGCCTCACAAGATAAGCAACACGGACGCCTGCCTCGCTTGCGTGTAGTGGGGCAGCTTGGTCAGAGCTACATCGTGACAGAGGGCGAAGATGGTATGTATTTGATCGACCAGCACGCCGCTCATGAGCGTATTCTGTTAGAGCGCATGGTAGCAGCGTTGAGGACGCGTCAGGCTTTTTCACAACTGCTGCTCACACCCATTGTGCTCGAACTTGCGCCGCAGGAACTAGAGGCGCTCGAAGAGCATCGGCAGCAGTTGGAACATATTGGCTTCACGCTGGAGGAGGGAGATCATCATACACTGCTTGTAAAGGCGGTACCGAGCGTGCTGGCGAAGCAGGTCAATGCGCGTTCCGTCCATGAACTCTTGCTCGACCTGACTTCGCCTGAAAATCTGGGACACACAGAGACCTGGGAGGAGCGAGCGCTGGCAAATGTGGCCTGTAAAGCGGCCATCAAGGCCAACTACTTCTTGACGACGAGTGAGATGCGCGAGATGCTTGAGCAATTGGAGCAGACGCAGGCACCCTTTAGTTGTTGCCACGGTCGCCCAACCATGATACACTTTAGCCTCTCTACCCTGGCACACGAGTTTGAGAGGCGATAACGCCATGCGCGTCGATGTGCTGACCTCTGCGGGAAGTTGGCAGAGTGAGCATCCCTTGCTCACGTATCTCGTTCCCAGCGAACTTCAGGCCGACGTGCGTGTGGGGCAGTTGGTGGCAGTGCCTTATGGCGAGCGACTCGTTGAGGGCATCGTATGGGGCATTCAGCCGGACGAGGATATGAATCGTGAGCAGGGGACGAATGGTGAGGGCACGATAAATCAGGGCACGATGAATCGGGCCCCTACGGGCGAAGAGGTGTTGCGTCCGCTGCATGCTATTCTTGATGCTGAACCTGCTCTGTTGGGGCATCAGATAGCGCTAGCCAAGTGGATAGCCGAATATTATGTCACACCGTTAGCTCATGTCGCGCTGATGATGCTCCCTCCTGGTCTGATGCAGCGCTCTCAAGTAGTCTTACACCTGGCGAAGGATGAGTACGCGGACAGCCCTGAAGCACGTGCGGCCTCCTCTTTGCAACTACGGGCGCTGGTGGGTCTGCTGCTCTGCGAGGGAGAGCTTGACGTTGAACGTCTCAAGGCGATGTTGGGGCCGAAGCGTGCCAAAGAAGTGCTCAAGGAGGCGCTGGCGAGCGGCCTTGTCGAGCGCGAGCCGCAGTTGCAACGTCCGAAAGCCAGAGTACAGCGCAAGCTCATTGTACACCTTATTGCACAGGGCGAGTCCCTGGAGAACTGGCGACAACGAATGGAGGCTCGGATACAGGCTATCCACTCAGTGCCGATGGCCGCCGACAATGTGCGTCGTCGCCCCTCTCTCAAGAAAAGCGCACAGCAGCGAAAAAGCGCTCTGCCCGACCCCTGGGCGCTTCCTACTGTGGTCGCCACCTTGCCCCTGCAGGATAAAGAAGCGCTCATAGCACAGCATCAGCTTGCCGCCGTACATCTCTTAGAACAGAGTGAGAGCCAGATCGGGGCAGTATCTCGTCGCTATTGGACACAGGGTATGCTCTGCAAGGCATGTGCGTTAACTAGAGCGCAGTTGCAGCAGTTGGTGCGCGAGCACATCATCGCTATTGAAGAAGTTGAGATACGGCGCGACCCGTTGCTAAGACGTACCATTCCCGCCAGCACACCGCTCTCGTTGACGCCCGATCAACAGCAGGCGTTGGAACAGATCGTGGGCGAAGATGCCCTGCAGCAATATCATATCAGGCCGTTGCTCTTACATGGTGTAACGGGTAGTGGCAAGACCGAGGTGTACCTCCAGGCGTTAGCGGCGGTGATTGCACACGGTAAGCGCGGTATCTTACTCGTACCCGAAATCGCGCTCACCACTCAGGCAGTACAGCGCGTCGCGGGACGCTTCCCCGGCCGGGTGGCCATTATCCACGGTAGGTTGAGTGCAGGAGAACGCTACGACGAATGGCGGCGCATCCGTGCCGGACAGGTAGATGTGATTATTGGCTCGCGCTCGGCCCTCTTCTCTCCGGTGCCGGACTTGGGTATCATTATTGTTGACGAGGAGCACGAGCCAGCCTATAAGCAGAGTGAACGCAGGCCAACATACCATGCACGCGACGTTGCTATCATGCTCGGCTATATCCTGCACATCCCCGTTGTGCTTGGCAGTGCTACTCCAGCAGTGGGGACATTCTATAGCGCTGAGCAGGGTGCCTACAGGCTGGTCCAATTGCCTGAGCGCATTGGAGCGATACTACCTCCTGTAGAAGTAATCGACCTGCGCAACGAACTGCACTCGGGCAACACCAGCATCATCAGTCGCCGCTTGCATGAGGAACTGGAGCACGTGCTGAAGCTGGGACAACAGGCTATTCTCTTCTTAAACAGACGTGGTGCAGCCAGTTGTATTCTGTGTCGCGACTGCGGCTTCGTGGCTATGTGTGATCGCTGCGATATTCCGTTGACCTATCACGCGACGGAGCGTATGCTGCTCTGTCACTACTGCGGTAGTCGCAAGCAGATCATTCAATTCTGTCCCAATTGTAACAGTTCGGGTATCCGTTACTTTGGCGTTGGCACAGAGAAGGTTGAGTCAACGCTACGAAGTGCCTTCCCCTCGGCACGCCTACTGCGCTGGGATAAAGACACCGCACGCAACCTGCGTGCCCATGAGGACTTGCTGGACAGGTTCGCCAACCGTGAGGCCGACATTCTCGTGGGGACCCAGATGATCGCCAAGGGGCTTGACCTGCCAGGGGTGACGCTCGTCGGCGTTATCTCTGCCGATATCGCGCTCAACCTGCC
>JAFAXQ010000048.1 GCA_019240835.1 Ktedonobacteraceae bacterium | reverse complement strand
TGGGAGAAACAGTGCAGAGGAAAAGGAAGGGGATTCAATGGGAACTCACTCAAGCTTTTTTTACCTGCTATGCATCTTTTGCATTTTCCTACTTTGCGCCTCATGACAGCCAGCGTAGCTCTGGGCCTCTTTGTGAACGAGTCAGATAGTTTTTAGCTCTGCAAGGGCCAGGAGCCTGTGCTCCCGACGTCTTCTTCTCCCCTGACGGGAAGTGGCCTATCTGTAGTATACCCAAGCGTGTGTTAGAACAACATAGATAAACTGTTAGAAAACTGTTAGAAGGATGCCCGCGTTGCCTACTACTTTGCCCTAACTGCTGTCTGACTGTAAAAGCTAACGTATAATTGACCCATGAACGCCAAGGGAAATTGACCCACCCCTTACCAAGCCCGATCCTGGGTGTATCACAGACACCAGGAGGGACCATTGATAAGGAGTGGTACCATCAACACGATACATGAACTGAGTGCGCAAGGGAAGTCCATTCGAGAAATTGCGCGAATTGCTGGAATAGCCCGTAACACCGTGCGCCGTTACCTAAGAGGCAAGCCAGAAGCACTCCCCGACCGAAGCGAGGGTCAATTCTGGATGCATATAAAGCGCAAATTCGCGCTTGGACAACGCAAGATCACTTATGGAATTGTGAGGTGATGTTTCCTCGCCTACGTGAGCAAGGGTATACGGGAAGCATTGCCACTCTCAAGGCATATGTTCATACACTGCGCCCAAGCAAAGTAGGACAGTATCCGATCCACCGCTACGAAACGAAGCCGGGTGAGCAAATGCAATATGATTGGGCAGAATTTCATTACGAGCAGGATGGGCATGAGAGGAAACTCTATGGCTTTGTCGCCGTGCTCTCCTACTCGCGTATGCGCTTCATTACCTTTGTCAAGCGCTGTGACACCCCAACCATGATCCGTTGCATGATGACTGCCTTTGAGTATTTTGACGGACTGCCTAAAGCTGTGCTGACAGACCGGATGAAGAGTGTGTTTCTGGAGATGGATGGCAACACGCCCATCTGGAATCCCGTCTTTGCCGATTTTGTAGCCAATTTGGGGATTGCGCCACGGGTGTGCAAGCCGTACAAGCCCCAGACCAAGGGCAAAGTCGAACGCAGCGTTGGCATCATCAAAGAGAGCTTCTGGCCGGGTGTGCGCTTTACGGATCTCGATGATCTGAATGCGCAAGCGAGCAGCTGGTGTAATCGGCTCAATCAAAAAGTGCATCGCAGCACGCTGTGTGTGCCCCTGGATCGCTGGATCGAAGAGCAACTGTATCCCCTGCCAAACGACTACGCCTGGCAACGCTATGGGGCAGAGGAACGCCGCGTGAGCTTGGATGGGTTCATCTCCTACGATGGCGTGCTCTACGGCTTACCGACCGAGCCGCCTGTTGCCGGAAGCGTGGTGTGGGTGCGTGAACGCCAGCAGGAAGTGCGCGTCTTTTCTCAAGGCCAACTCATCGCAACGCTTTGCAAGCGCCCCCGTTCCCAGGAGATGGTCATCCACCCCGACCAATTCAGCCACGTGACTGTGACCTCACCCATTCGTGCGCAGAGCCAGCCGCTGGGACACCAGGTGACTGTCCCACAGGTCGAGACTCGTCCCCTGGCCGAATATGATCACCTCTTTGGAGTGGAGGTCCTTGTATGAACAGTGTCCAAGAATTGCTCAAAGACCTGCGCTTCAAATATGTGGAACCGAACATGCCAGAAGTCATGGAACAGGCTCGTGTCCACAGCTTGACCTACGAGGCGTTTTTGAAGCGCATCCTTTCCTTGGAGGTCGAGGGACGCAAACGCGCCGCTCAAGACAATCGGCTGAAAAGCGCTCGCCTTCCCATGCGCAAAACGCTCGAAGAATTCGATTTTTCCTTCCAATCGACGCTATCCGAACGGCGCATCTGGGAGTTAGCCGAGCTTTCCTTCGTCACCACCCACACCAATATCGTCTTCTTAGGCCCGCCAGGGGTGGGAAAAACGCACCTAGCTATCGCCTTGGCCGTCAAAACGCTGGAGGCTGGGTACTCGGTTTTGTTCACGACTCTGACTGATCTCATTGAAGAGCTCGATGCTGCCCTTGCCCAGGGGAGCTTGAAAGCCAAGCTCCGCCGCTACACGACTCCCTGCGTTCTCGTCATTGATGAGATCGGCTACACGCAACTCTCGGCACAGCAGGCCAACCGACTCTTCGAGTTGGTCCGCGACCGCTATGAACGTGGAGCGACCATTTTAACCAGCAACACGAGTTTTGCCGAGTGGGGCAAACTCATGAATGACGAGGTGCTGGCGACTGCTCTGCTTGATCGACTGCTTCACCACGCAGAGGTGGTGACGATCAATGGCAAATCGTATCGCATGAAAGACCGCCAAGCCGCACGGACTGGGAAAGCAGGAAAAGCTCCGGCTACTGACAGCCAAGAAACTGTGTGATTCGGGGGGGTCCATTTCACATTGGCCAAATGGGTCAAAAGTCAGTTAGCGTTGACACTGACGAACAAAACGATTCTTACGCAACCCCTGATACTGGTGGCAAGCCTTTAGACGAGACATCCTCATAAATCACTGGCTCTTCTGATCTTTTGATGAAGAACAGATATTCTTGTCGCAAAATAGACCTTTTGGTGCCCCTGCTTGCCCTTGCCCAAGTCTGCTGGTATGCTGGCTTCATGCGCGTGCAAAGACTGATTGGAAGGATACCACAGACTATGGCAGAGCCGACGTTACTTCCCGATTCCACCCGTTTGCATTTGCGTCTGCTCGACGCCTCCACCTCAACCATCATAGCCATCGTGGCAACCACTTCTCCTGAGGCAGCATGCCCCCTCTGTCAGCGGTCTTCGAGGCGAATTCACTCCCACTATGTGCGCCAAATCGCTGATCGGCCTTGGATGGGCTGTGCAGTCCGCCTTGAGCTGCATACGCGTCGCTTTTTCTGTGTGAATAAAGACTGTGTGCGCCAGATTTTTACCGAGCGCATACCGACTGTAGTGGCTCCTTACGCTCGGCGAACCACGCGACTCACGGATGTCTTTACTCTCATCGGCTTCGCATTAGGCGGGGAGGCCGGAAAGCGTCTTGCTGCAGGCATGGGGTTGTTCACCAGTCCTGATACCTTGCTTGGGCTCATTCGCGCTCAACCAGCCTCGCTCATTCCGCCCGATCCGCCACCTGTGGTGCCCAAACGTGATCAACGAACGCTGCCCCCAGATATCCGCCAGGAGATCGTCAACCTGGCAGCCGAGTATCCCGCTTTCCGCCCGCATGAGATGGCCACGATCTGCTTTGTCAAGTTCGGACACCAGCCTTCTCCCCGCACGATCAAGCTCGTTCTGGCGACTGGCCCCAAGCCTTCCCGTTCGCGCTGCATCGCCCCCTTTCATGAGATCACTGATTCCTTCGCACGCCGCCGCGCGATTATCCAATTGGTAAATTCACCGAAGGGCTGACCAATTTTGCACTGAAGGATGAAACCTTTCACTGAAGGGTGAAACTTGATGCTTCGATGCCTGGGAAATCCCCTC
>JAFAXQ010000056.1 GCA_019240835.1 Ktedonobacteraceae bacterium | reverse complement strand
TAAACAGCCCGACCAGTACCTCTGGTCCCACTCCCAACTGGCACAGGCGTTGTGCCAGTTGATTAGCCCGGCTCTCCAGTTCGCCATAGCTCAAATAGATGTGGTCCCACACGGCAGCTACCGCATCCGGAGTTCGTTCCGCCTGCGATCTCAAAAGGTCGGGAAAGGACGAGTACTCAGTCACATCTCCTCCTTTGACCCTGCTGACGATACAATATCTATCTTTTGTGTGACCTTTGACTGGCTCAATAAAACAATCGCGAGGGTAATACATAGCCCCCCACAGAGCTTTGTAAGCGTCAATGGTTCTGCTAGAAGTAGTGCTGCTAGTGCAACTGCTGTTACTGGTTCAGTTGTAGCAACAATAGCAGCTTGACTTGCTCCGATAAGTGAAATTCCCACAAGTAAGAGATAAACACTTACCCCAGCAAGCACCCCTATTACCAGACAACTCAACCATCCTTCGAGGTTCATTTGTATCCTGAAGCTAAGTGTAATACTAAACCAAAGGAGAAAACAAAAAGCGGTAACGGGCAGACTGTAGGCTGCTAGTAGGAAACTGGGCGTCCCTTTGCTTACTCGATCAGCTAGTATCGCGTACCAAGAACTACTCAAAGCGCAGGCGAATGCTAACAGTATGCCTATCCAATTGAAACGGGTAATAGAGGCGAAAGCTCCTAGAGGGTCCACTGTCAGGAAACAACCACCTAAAGCTAAAACTAATGCAACCAACTGGAGTAGACTCAGTTTTTCCTTAAAGAAAAATGTGGACCATAACACGATGAAAGCAGGATAGACATAATATAAGAGTGAAGTTGTGCTAGCAGGTAATAACTTTAAAGCAAGAAAATAAAATAAGGCAATAGCAACATATAAAAGCCCTAGCGCACTAAAACCCACCAATTTACGTTTGGGTTGGCGCAGAGGAAGTTTTTGGCGTCGATGCAAGACTACTAGCACCGCCTCCACTATCAGTGTAGCCACGATAAAACGGATGGTGAGCAACGTTTGCACATTGGCATGCCCTTCGTAGGCATATTTGCCAAGTACGCCCTGTGCACCATTTGTTATGCCTGCTGCAGCTGTAATGCCAATCCCTAACCAGGAGCGAAGAATGACTCTCTTTTGAGAGACTGGTCTATCATTTTTATAACGTACGGTGGCAAAGAAATTCTTAGAACATTTTCCGATGACCTGCTCGAGCCAATTCATTTCGTCTCCCTCAAGTTCCGGATACCTTGAATACGTTCTGTGTAGGATTGGTGACGAAGACGCTCGTCTAATTCAGGATCACTTGTCTCATGCTTTAAAATGTAGCTTGTTGCTCCCTGATCACGTAAATAGGCATATTCGTCGCGCTTCTTTAAACCCAAGTTGAGAAGGATCTCGACATCATCATTGAACAAATTTCCTATCTTAGGGATGATTCGCCCTATCAATTTTGTCGTTTGTGGAACTTCGCCTGCTTGGAAGAAAACGATATTGCCATCATTTGCTTTAATCGTTTCCGTTACTTGAAGTATAGTATCTTCGCTCATCATGAATATGGAATTATTATGTATGTTATCTCTCCTTATGGGACAATAATCACAATTAACATGACATAAGAAAAACGAGAGGAATAAGAGTTTTTAGCATACAAGTTTCTGAGATCAATAGAGTCCCACTGAAGCAGGCTCCCCTCCCCCAGTCCATACCCCCTATCTAATCGCTCCTAGTATAATCTAAAATATCACAATGTATATTTCAAGCTTCTTGTGTAATTTTATTGTTAAATATACTACGTCTCACCAACCAACACTCCTAGAGGTCAACCGACGATACACCGTCATTCATTTTACCCGCCGCGATTGCTCGAATGAAGCATTGATCACAGCAAAAATTGAAGAACTTATCAGATCAGACGAAAAACTCGTTATCCTTGATATGGGTGGATACTTTGCAAAAAGTCTCATCTACTGGAACTTTTAGCAACAGAGTGGAAACCTGTACACACTATGCATTCTGAGCCGGGACCTTCCACTCTGGCACACAAAATTCAGCATATCATTCAGTAAATAGCTCTCTATTTCCCTTGTCTGTTGCTGTGGTAGAATAGATGCTATCGTGGGGGTTTCGGCCCCAAATGAAACCGATGTTGTGATGCGTTTAGGAGCAGCCCAAACGTATCACAACACAATAGGTACTGTCCATGTAAGGGACGTAACAGGAGTAACCATCTATGGGTTCGCGGAAACGTGGAAGGGAAGTATTTACTAGTTTCGCTCACTACTACCCTTCCGAGAGCTTGTCGTTAGAGCAACTCATGTACTGGATTGCCTTTAGCCGTGTGCTTGGTATTGGGCCAGTGCGCTTTCAGTTATTGCTCGATTTTTTTCAAGAGGATGTTGCAGCGGCATGGCGCGCTGATAGGAAGGCATTAGCCGAGGCTGGCCTGGACCGGGGGACCATCGAAAAATTTCTCGTGCAGCGCGATGCCATCATTCCTCAACGAGAACTGGAGAGACTAGAGCGGTTGCGCATTCATGTCATTACGTGGAAGGATGCAAGCTATCCGCCTCTGCTACGTAAAATCGAGTATGCACCACCCGTGTTGTACGTGTGTGGGTCTCTCAACGAAGACGATAACCGCTTCTCTCTGGCTATTGTGGGCACACGCAAAATGAGTACCTATGGTCGCCAAGTCACAGAGCATTTCGCTCATGATCTAGCGAAAGGAAGAGTCACTATCGTAAGTGGTCTGGCGCTTGGCGTTGACACGACGGCGCATGTGGCCGCTCTCGATGCAGGAGGTCGTACCATAGCAGTCATTGCCAGTGGACTAGACTATATCTACCCAGCGAAAAACTTTAAGCTTGCGCAACGTATCATTGAGTCGGGGCAGGGTGTATTAATTACTCCCTTTCCTCTAGGGGTGAAGCCCGAGGCAGGAAACTTTCCCGCACGCAACCATATCATCTCTGGGCTTTCATTAGGCGTACTGGTTACCGAGGCACCGCCAAAAAGTGGAGCACTGATTACGGCCAACTCGGCGCTCAACCAGGGCCGCGAGGTCTTCGCAGTTCCTAGTGGTATCTTCTCCCACGGCGGTGTCGGCGTGAACAAGCTCATACAGGACGGCGCACATCCGGTTACGAATGTGAACGATATTCTTGAGCAACTTAATCTGTTCATGGTGCCGCAGCAAGCGGAGGCGCGAGCTATCCTACCCGAGAACGCTGAAGAGCAGACGTTGCTCGATCTGCTCAGTTATGAGAGCCGCCACGTTGATGATCTTATACGTGAGTCGCAGCTTTCCGCTACCAGCGTCAGTGCGACCTTGGTGATGATGGAACTGAAGGGGATGATTAAACACATCGGAGGAATGCAGTATGTGCTCGCGAGGTGATGGATGATCCGTCTTGACTATCTTCTGGCTGCCACTGGCGGAGTCTTGCGCTATGTAGGGAAACGTGAGTACTTTGACGCGTTCTGTCACGATACACGCCAACTTGTTGCCGGCGAGTTGTTTGTGGCAGTGCGCGGTGAGCGAGGCGACGGGCACGATTATCTGATAGACGCCGTACGCCAGGGAGCAGCAGGGTTGCTGGTTGAGGCACGAGTTTTCAGTGTCCTTGCCGAGCAGACGCAAGCGGCACTGGAATATGCAGGTGTGGCGACGGTGGTAGTGGAAGATACACGTGTCGCTTTGCAGCAGTATGCGCGCTTCATCATCGCCCACTGGCATCCCCTCGTGATCGCAGTGACGGGTAGTGTAGGCAAAACGAGCACGAAAGAAGCCATCGCCACGGTACTATCTCATAAGTATCCGACGTTCAGAAGTTGGCGGAACTACAACGACCTGCTGGGGTTGCCACTCTCGCTCGGGCGACTGGAGGAGAGACACAGGTACGCTGTGCTGGAACTAGGCTGTGACCATCCTGGTGAAATCGTCAACCTCTGTCGTATCATCCAGCCTCAGATCGGTGTGGTCACCAATATTAGCCCCACGCAACTACAATATTTTGGTAGCGTCGAGTGCCTTGCACGTGAGCTAGCAGGACTCTTGAGCAGTCTACCAGCCCAGGGAGTAGCGCTGCTGAATGCAGAAGATGCGTTATCACGTACATTTCTTTTATGCGGTTCTGGTAGTTCATCCCGAATCCGTTTGCATAGCGATATGTGGGGGCCGTCTCAAACTCCGCAAAGGGGCGATGATCCCTTCGAGCTTCGCGTGTATACATATGCTCCCTCGTCTGTGACAGATGTACGCGTGTCGTGGGAAGGTATACAGTGCCTATTCAAAGCAATGCCGCTCTCCTGTCACCTACTCGGCAGACAGCATATCGACACCATGCTTGCCACCTTCAAGGTTGCCTCTCTGTGTGGCATGCAAGCGGAGGAGATAAGGCAGAGTTTTGCAGATGTACAGCCGCTGCCAGGGCGGCTAAAACCGCTGCCAGGAGTACATAGCTCGATATTGCTCGATGATACGCACAACGCCGCGCCAGCCTCTATGCTGGCTGGACTACAGGCATTAAGAGAACTACCAGCCGGGCAACGTATCGCCGTATTGGCAGACATGCTCAATCTAGGTGACTATGACGAGGAGGCGCATCGTGTCTTGGGACGCGAGGCCGCATGCTGCGTTGACTACTTGGTGACACGAGGCGAGCGTGCCGCCGTGATTGCGGAAAGTGCGCGCCAAGCAAAACTTTGCTCAGAGCGTATCATCGTAACTTCAACACACGAAGATGCTGCACAAGCAACACGTCATATTCTAGAGTCGCGCAAAAATCAACAAACACAGGATGTCGTGCTCATAAAAGGCTCCGAAGGAATGCGTATGGAGCGCGTAACAGAACTGCTTATGGCTGAACCAACACAGGCACAGCAGTTGCTGGTGCGTCAAACATTAGGCTGGAAGCAGATTGTATTCACCCGCGCCGAACGCCCGACATGGATCGAGGTAGACCTGAACGCCATTGCCAACAACACACAGCGCATCAAGTCGCTCGTTGGCCCACGAGTTCAGGTACTTGTTAGCCTCAAAGCCGATGCCTATGGTCACGGAGCGGTGAGGGTTGCCCGCACGACGCTGCACAATGGGGCGAGTATGTTGGGAGTGGCAACGGTAAGCGAGGCCACACCATTGCGCCAAGCGGGCATTACAGCTCCTATTCTTGTCTTTGGCTACGTGCCGCCGTGGCAAATGCGTGAGGCTGTGCGGCAGGATGTGACCGTAACGCTCTACTCCCTTGAGCCTGCACAGGCTCTCTCGCGTGCAGCACTAGCCTTGGGCAAGAGCGTTAGGGTACATGTCAAGGTGGATACGGGTATGGGACGGCTGGGAGTACGCTGCGAGCAATTGCATGAAGTGGTGACACTGCTGCGTGAGATCTCGACCTTGCCAGGCCTCGAACTTGAAGGACTGTATACGCACTTAGCTAGGGCCGATAGTAGCGATCAGTCGCACGCACGTAGGCAACTCGCACGCTTTCGAGAAGTATTACACGCTCTAGAGCAACAAGCTCTGCGTCCACCGCTTATTCACGCTGCTAACAGCGCAGCCACTCTCAGCCTACCCGAGTCACACTTTGCTATAGTACGCCCTGGCATCGCCATCTACGGACTTGATCCTTCAAGTGAAGTGCGGCTACCGCAGGGGTTTCGTCCTGCGCTCTCATTTAAGACACAGGTGGCTCAGGTGAAGATGGTGCCAGCCGACGAGTGTATCAGCTATGGCTGTGTGTATGTAACCGAGCGACCAACATTAGTTGCCACGCTGCCAGTAGGCTACGCTGATGGCTTCCGGCGCGCACCGAAAAATTGGGGTTCAGTGCTGATCCGCGGTCAAGAAGCACCTATTCTGGGCCGTGTCTGCATGGACCAGTGTATGGTTGACGTGACGCACATTCCGCAGACGCGTGTCGGCGATGAGGTGGTGCTGATTGGACAACAGGGTTCTGCAACATTGACGGCAGAGCAAGTGGCCGAGCGTCTGGGCACCATCAATTATGAAGTCGTGGCAGAGATTCTGGCACGTGTGCCTCGTGTAGATTAGTAGAACAATTGGGTAACAACCTTTCCAGCCTTCACTAGGAAATAGTGTTGCCCGATTGTTTATAATGGGATATTCCCATGCTTCTTGGGAGGGTTGCTATCCCTCTTGTTCTTTAGCATCTCCAGTGCAGTAATGAGCTTCACGCGTGTAAAACGTGGCTCAATAACTTCGTCAATGTAGCCCCGGCTGGCGGCGATGTAGGGATGAGCAAACTTTGCGGTGTACTCAGCAATCAACTCTTTGCGGCGCTGATTAGCATCCTCAGCTCTATCGATCTCGTCTTTGAAGAGGATATTGACTGCTCCCTCGGCTCCCATGACGGCGATTTCGGCGGTGGGCCAGGCATAGTTAATGTCGCCGCGTATGTGCTTACTACTCATAACATCGTAAGCCCCACCGTAAGCTTTACGCGTAATCACTGTAACCTTGGGTACTGTAGCCTCGCAGTAGGCGTAGAGCAGTTTGGCTCCGTGACGGATGATACCCCCGTGCTCTTGGCCTACGCCAGGTAGGAAGCCCGGCACATCGACAAAAGTAATGATTGGAATATTGAAGCAATCGCAGAAGCGTACAAAGCGTGCCGCCTTGTCGGAGGCATCGATATCGAGCACACCCGCGAGCGAGCGCGGTTGTTGGGCTACGATGCCTACAGAGTGCCCATTGAGCCGTGCGAAGCCGATGATAATATTTGCAGCGTAATGCTCTTGCACCTCGAAGAATTCGCTATCATCAACGATATAGGTAATGACCGCCTTCATGTCGTAGGGCTTGTTGGGGTTGTCGGGTATGATACTGTCCAATGCCTCTTCTGTGCGACGTGGCGAGTCGGTCGGTACTATGCGCGGCGCATCTTCCAGGTTGTTGGATGGAATATAACTCATCAACCGACGAATCATGCCCATACACTCTGGTTCGCTAGGACAAGAGAAATGAGCGACTCCGCTAATAGTATTATGTACTCTGGCACCACCCAACTCCTCAAACGTCACATCCTCGTGCGTCACCGCTTTGAGCACGTTTGGCCCTGTCACGAACATATAGCTGCTCTGCTCAACCATGAAGATAAAGTCGGTAATGGCAGGTGAATAGACTGCACCCCCTGCGCACGGTCCCATGATGGCTGATATCTGCGGCACCACACCGGAGGCGAGGGTATTACGCAGGAAGATGTCGGCATATGCGCCCAAGCTTACCACTCCCTCCTGGATGCGTGCTCCACCCGAGTCGTTCAACCCAATAACTGGAGCGCCGTTCTTCATCGCTAAGTCCATAACCTTGCATATCTTCTCAGCATGGGCCTCCGCGAGCGAACCGCCAAAGACCGTAAAATCCTGTGAGAACACATAGACAAGGCGACCATCGATCTGCCCGTAGCCTGTCACCACGCCATCTCCCGCAATCTTGTGTTTAGCCAAACCAAAGTCGGTCGAGCGATGTGTCACAAACATATCCAATTCATTAAAGCTATCAGTATCAAGCAAGAGGTCCAGGCGCTCGCGTGCCGTCAGTTTGCCTTTGCTATGCTGCTGCTCAATGCGCCGTGCCCCACCCCCTAGCATCGCTGCTGCCCTGAGTTGCTGTAGTTCCGCGACCTTCTCTGGTGTCCCCTTTGCACTCGTAGTTTCCTGAGAGTTTTTTTCATCAGTTGTCATTGTGCGATATCTCCATTAGCGCAGTTCAGATGTATGATTTTGCCCGAAGTATAGCATGAGGATGAACTAGTGTCTAATACCAAACATGGCGACCGCAAGGGATCGCCACTACTCTACTATGAGCGGGGCGTGTATAGTAGTGGTGACCCTTGCGGTCACCATGCTTACCGCAAAAATGTGACGGCTATCTTTCTTTTCACTACTACCTCACAGCAAGACGACCGTGCTATACTACAACAGTGTCACTCTAGAAGTCCGCACTTCCATGAGAAGAAGGACGATGCAATTTGAAAGAAATGCAGTTTTCGTGAAACAATACAATCTGTTCTTCAAAGAGAGCATTCTCGTTGCTGCGAGCAGCTTGAAGCAGGAGGCGAGGTGCGGCTAATCGTAGTGCGTCACGGCGAAACAATCTGCAACGTGGAAGGCCGTTTTACAGGTCAAAGCGATTCCACCCTCAGTCCACGTGGCGAACAACAAACTCTGTTGCTGGGGAAATACTTGGCCAGAGAGCAGCTTGATGTTATTGTCTCCTCCGACCTGCAACGCTGCCGCACTACTGCACACGCCATCGCCTGCCATCATGGCTTGCCCGTGCAGGAGGATGCTGACTTGCGTGAAATCTCGTTGGGCACCTGGGAGGGTCGCTTGCTCAGCGAGGTGTATCAGTGCGAGCCTGATCTCGTAGCGCTCTGGCAAGCTGATCCTTTGAACTATGCACCTCAAGGAGGTGAAACGCTCGTCCAACTGCACGAGCGCATAGTACGTGCATTGGAGCGTTGGTACACCCGCTATTCAGACTCTACTGTCGTCTGGGTCACTCATGGCAGCTTCATCGGTGTCCTTATCTGCCATATGCTCAACATTGATATCCAACGGCGTCAGCAGTTTCGTCGTAATAACGCCTCCGTCAGCGAGTTCGTCTTCGTAGACGGCAAACTCGTGAAACTTGTGCGCTTGAATGAGACAGCATTTTTGCACATCTGATATTGAGATAAGGCAAACACAATGTTTTCAGCAAAGCGCAAGTATTCCATTTGCCTTATTAACCTCATTCATGATATCATAGAGTCGGTACCCATGCTGCCATTGCACTAAGGACGCAACATTTATGAAGAGTGGGTTGTATGATGCTCATTCAGGAGGGGAATTTCTATCCCACCCCGGCAAATCCCGCCGCAGTAACTTCCCCGAAGCATTGCGCGGCAGTCGGTCAACGACATAGATTGTCTTAGGCTGCTTGTATCGCGCTAAGCGCTGCGCCACATACTCTATCAAGTCCTGCACGTGTACGCGACTACTGGGGTGGAGGCGGACAAAGGCAACCGGCACCTGTCCCCATTGTACATCATCTCGCCCGCACACTCCCGCCTCTGCTACTGCAGGATGAGCAAGCAGGACACTCTCGATTTCGGCAGGGTAGACGTTCTCGCCGCCGGAGATGATCAGGTCGGCGCGGCGGTCAAGCACGTAGAGATAGCCTTCTTCGTCGAGATAGCCGATGTCTCCGGTGGCGAACCAGCCATCGTGAAAAGCGCGTAACGTGGCCTCAGGATTACCTGCATAGCCCGGCGTGATCGTTGGGCCACACAAAAAGATTTCTCCCTCCTCGTGAGCACCTACTGGTTGTAGGTTGCGCAGTATACGCAACTGCACGGGAGCGAGGGGACGACCCGCCGAGCCGAGCTTGCGCAAGGCATCCTCTGGTGCAAGCGTTACTGCCTGGGAACATGCCTCCGTTAAACCATATGTTTGCACCACTGGAAGAGCACGCCGCGCACACTCTTCTAGCAACGGCTGTGGCGCTGGTCCACCACCTAGTAGTACACAGCGTAATGTTTCTGGATAGTGTGCTCTGTTGCCATCTGCATCAAGTGCTGTCAGCATACGTTGCAGCATCGCCGCCACTACCGAGATAATGCTTACCCTATCCTCGACAACCGACCGGTTCACGGCGCGAGCATCAAACTTCTTTTGTACGACGACGCTGATGCCGTAGATCACGCTACGCATTAGAATAGAGAGGCCACCGATGTGAAAGAAGGGCAGGCAAGCCAGCCAGCAGTCGTCGGAGCGGTGACCAAGATTGAGTGCTGAGCCGATGGCATTCCACCATTGCATACCATACGTGATAATCGTACCCTTGGGATGTCCTGTAGTGCCGGAAGTGTACAGGATGGCTTGTGTCGCGCTAAGGTCTATCAGTGTGTGCAGGGAAACATCTGCTTCAGACAGCTCACTGAGCACCGTTTCGCCCTGTCTTGATTCTGCTGCTAACGTTGCGAGTGGCAAACTCGGTATCGCAGCGCATATCGCACTTGCCTGCGCCGTATAGCCTTCATCGCACACCAACAATGCTGCTCGCACATCGCCCACCTGCCAGCACAGTTCCTCCGTTGTCAGCCGCACATTGAGCGGTACAAGGATGGCCCCAAGACGTGTTAGCGCATGTACACAGGTCACGTATGACAATCCATTGGCCGCCAGCAGCGCTACACGGCTCCCCTCCTGTATGCCTGCCATAGCTAATTGGCGTGCCAACTGCGTTACCTGGCGATCCAGATGCGCAAAGCTCCACGCGCTCTGCTCATATTTGAGCGCTAGATGGTGTGGCTGATTCTCTGCACAGCGCGTGAGCCAGTCTGGTAAGAGAGTATTCTGTATAATCATATATCCTGATAATTAGTATAGCAAATATCGGACGCATTAAGCAGGTAGCGGCTGATCCAGAAAAGAGCCTTGACATGTGAAATGATGACTGTTATCATGTGCTAGCTACTATGCATGCTCGTTTCACGGGCATTCCCCTGCGCCTCAAAGCAAAGCCTCTTATCTGAGACTGAAGGAAAGAATGGAACTGTCAAGGAGGGCTTCTCCACCTATGCCTGCGACGTATCCACTTGAGGCTGTGCGCAGGGTCAACGGTTGCACATGGGGAACATGCGTGCTAGAATAGGCACGGTTCCAATAATGAAGAACTGGTTGTAAAGAACCGTCTTCCCTCAACTCTGAGGTGGAACCCCCGATCCTTGAACCTTTTGCACTGGTTCCTTGCCCGGCTCGGGCCACACACGGAGCGGATCTCCGTGCAGTGTGCGGATGTGTTCACCGCAATCAACTTGGTTGCAGGCAGGTTGAAGAGCAGAAGAAGAGAAGCTATGTACGCGGTAATTAAAAGCGGTGGACTACAATATAAGGTCTCCGTGGGCCAAAAGCTTGAGGTGAATCGACTGCATGTTGAGGAAGGGGCACAGGTGAGGTTTGATGAGGTGCTACTCATCTCCGATGCCGAGCGTCTGATGGTTGGCGCACCTTTCGTCGAGAATGCGGCGGTGCTAGCAACTGCTGTCAAGCAGACCCGCGGCCCAAAACTTATTGTTTTTCGCTATAAACCCAAGAAGCGCTTTCGCCACAAGCGAGGGCATCGTCAGGAATTGACGGCTCTGACTATCGACGATATACTGGCCGACGGCAAAAGCCTGATAACGGGTGAGGAGCCACGGCCTCGTGTTGTGGCACCCGAGGAGGGCGTGGGCACTGATCCTGTTGCATCGGCTCCACTAGGCGAAGAAGAAACAGAGGCCGACACTGAGAAGAGGCCAGCTCTCCTTCATGCAGAACAGGCGGAGAGCAGCGAAAGCAATACGGAGGAATAAGCTATGGCACATAAAAAAGGTATGGGAAGCTCTCGCAATGGTCGAGATAGTAACCCTAAGATGCTCGGTGTCAAGCGCTATGATGGGCAGCTCGTTACGGCGGGGAGCATCATCGTGCGCCAACGTGGCACGAAGATCAAGCCCGGTAAGGCTGTCGGTGTGGGTCGCGATCACACCCTTTTCGCCTTAATCGATGGCTATGTCAAGTTTGGTCACGACTCACGCACACGCCGCTCTGTAAGTATCATTACTGAGTTCCCCGGTCGTCCTTCAATTGCCGAACTGATCGAGCAGCAGAATCAGCAAGCGGTTGCTGGATCATAGCCGATCAGCAGGTTCAAGAGGCACACAAAAAACTTCCGGGCTGTGCGCGGAAGTTTTTTGTGTGCTTCTTGAAATGTTCTGCTATTAGCCGTTCTTGCCTGCGTCACCTCCTTGCCCGTTGGCAGCGTTACAGGTGATAGCCACAGTGTTATCTGCAAAGTTGAAATTACAGGGTTGCTCATTAATCATGGTCGTCCCCGTACACTTCGCCATTGCAGTGCCATTTACTGTACAATTGGGTGTCGTTGCTCCATCATTGCCGCCACCCCCATTATTGCCACCCTGAGCTCCGTTGATTTTTGCTGAGATTGCCACCCCATTAGCGTCTCTCTGCACAGTAACAGGGCTGTCCATTTTCAGCAAGCCCTGGCAGTTGAGACCGTTGGCACCAAAAGTGGTGGCGAAGCGCTGGGCCAGGAAGGTGAACAGGTTGTTTGCCGCAGCCGCATCGGGCGAGGGACGATTCTGCGTCAGGTTCATATCAAGGGCCAGACGCTGCGGTGCGATGGCGACAAGGTTCTGGCAGTATGTTGTCGTGCTTGCCATATCCAGATTTTGTGCAGCGGGTTGATCCACGCCCAAGCGATAGGCATTGACCTTACCCAGATTAGGGTTGTTGTTGAGAAGGACCATGGGGTCACCGGCAGGGACAAGTGCAAGCGGTGCTGCTTGCTGGGCTGCTGCTTGCAATTCGTTGAGCGGCAGAGCCGTGGCCATGTTACCCGGGTTGGCAAGGTCGGGGGCCATCATGGGTGTGCAGCCGAGAGCACCATCCACAGCAACGTCTAGCAAGCGATTATCACTGCCATTGACCTGCGCTTGCGTATTCTGCATCGCGGCGGCGTTGGCGGCGTCCATTTGGGCAGTCTGTCCATTAGCAGCAACCAGATAGGTGGTAGTCACGTTGTCGCTCTGGTCTTGGTCTACAATGCTAAAATCGCGTACGGAGGGACAGGGCTTGCCATCCTTGCCCATGCCGAGGGCTGGTACGGTTAGCTTTCCTGCTTGTATAGCCTGGTTAGCAGCCTGGAAGAAGGCGGGAGCGTTACAATAGGCAAACTGTCCAAAGATAGAGTCATTCACCCCGTTGACACAATTGCCCTGCTGTAGGCTGCCTTGGTTATTTTGTAGTGTAAGATTGTTGCCGTTGAAGCCAAACCAGATACCGACGATAGCTCCCTGCGGCAGTTTCGGCATCACAGGCGCTGCTGCTGGTTGCGTGCCCTGATCAATCACTAGCGGATCGTACACAGACGTTTGCCCAGTGGCAGGATCGATTACTGCAGCTTGAACAAAGGCTGCCTGGTTAGGATTAGCTTCGTGACAAGGTCCGTTGTTGACACCTACCAGTTGATAAGGAGTTGCCAGCCCTTGTGCAGTGAGTGGATCAGGCGGGACGATCAGGTTGCAATTCATATTCACAGCGTCGGCCGCATGCGTGCGAATATGTGGAAGGACAGCAAAGAATACAGCCGCAGCCAAGATAATAATGAGTGTTACACCTGCACTGATAAACATGACAGGCGAGGGACCCCTACGGCGAGCATGTGTCAAGCGCGTTGGACTTGGCGGCTCATAGCCTGGTTGTATTTGCGGGGGGCGTGTCAAGACTTGCATTACTACTTTCTCCTTTTGTACATAATGTTGAGCGGGGTTAAGAGGCTCTAACCCCCGCACCCCCAAAAACTGTTGGGAGGCGGTTGCGGTGCTCATACATATGGCACACTGCGAAGTTATCTGACGTTCTTTGAGATATTTTGATATCAGTGTGCTGGTTGCGATATTACCACAGCCCTTAGTGGGTATTGGCATATCTGCATTGATTTTGGTATGAAAGTACCAGTTTAGGTTAAGGGACCTCAACCCATTGCCCAAGTTTTCCTTGACATCGCAGAGGGGTTTGTGGTACTGAGTATATACAATGAAAAAGTTTTCCAGGCTACTGGCGAACGACGTGGGACAACCACAGGGAAGCCTTGGAGAACTGTTCAAGAATCAGTCGCTCGCCTGGGCACCGATAGAAGATGATCGCGGTGCCCTTTTTTGTTACAAGCAAGAAGAGAGGGGACAATCATGCGGGCAATAGTAAGCGTTGCCAATCGTGAGGGCCTCGCGGAGTTGGCGCGAGAGCTACGAAATCACGATATAACCGTATTCTCTACAAGCGGAACCCTTCAGGCGCTGCAAGCTGCTGCTATTGAGGCACGGCCAGTGAGCGAACTGACCAATTTTCCAGAGATACTGGGGGGGCGCGTGAAAACGTTGCACCCGTCTATCCTGGGTGGTGTGCTGGCACGGCGCGACCTGCCAGAGCACCAGGAGGAGCTAAAGGCTTATAACATTGCACCAATTGATGTCGTGGTGGTCAATCTCTACCCCTTTGCCGAGACGGCTGCACGACAACATGCTACGTTGACCGAGGCTCTGGAGCAGATTGACATTGGTGGAGTTACTCTGGTGCGGGCGGCTGCCAAAAACTATCAAGATGTGGTTGTGCTCGTGCGACCGCAGGACTATGGGCCTACTATGCAAGAGTGGAGCGAGCAGGGAGAGGTGAGCGTGGAAACGCGTCGCCGTCTCGCTGCAATCGCCTTCCAGCACACAGCTTGTTACGACACAGCGATCGCTGAGTATTTGCACAGTCCAGCAGGTGAGCACTTCCCTGAGGATCTGACGCTAGCATTGGAGCGTGTTAAGACGTTGCGTTATGGGGAGAATCCACACCAGCATGCTGCATTCTACCGCTGGGCAGGGGCCGCAGATAGCATAGCGACTGTAGCAGGAGCTGAGGTGCTACACGGCAAGGAGTTGTCCTTTAACAATCTGCTCGACCTGGATAGCGCTTTGGCGACTGTACAGAGCTTTGAAGCCCCTGCGGTAGCAATTATCAAGCATACCAATCCGTGTGGATTGGCCTGCGATGATATGCCGGTCAACGCATACAAACGTGCCCATATGGGTGATCCCATTTCAGCTTATGGCGGCATTATCGGCTGCAACCGTCCTGTTGATGAGGCAACGGCACAAGAGATCACACAGTTGTTCTATGAGGCAATTATTGCTCCTGAATTCACACCCGCTGCGCTTGATCTGTTGCGCCAGAAGAAAAATCTACGCATCCTGGCAACACATCACCCCATAGAGCCACGTGTACTGAGTACGCAGTCCTTGCGCATGGGGCGACCCGAGGTAAGAAGCGTGAGCGGTGGTTTGCTTTTGCAGACGCCCGATGCGCTGGGGGGTCATGAAGTAGCGTTTCAATCTGTCACCGAGCGCAAACCAACACTCGAAGAGCTAACCGATCTTATGTTCGCCTGGAAGGCTGTACGCCATGTCAAGTCGAACGCCATCGTGCTAGCACACGGCCTCATGCTCGTCGGCGTTGGTGCTGGCCAGATGAACCGTGTGACAAGTGTGCAGCTCGCAGTAGAAAAAGCGGCAGAGCGTACGCGTGGCTCTGTGCTGGCCTCAGATGCCTTCTTCCCCTTTGCCGATGGAGTCGAGGCGGCAGCTAAAGCGGGAGTGACCGCGATCATCCAGCCAGGCGGCTCTATGCGCGACGAAGAGGTGATTCGCATGGCCAATCAATATGCTATCGCCATGATTTTTACGGGAAAGCGCCATTTTAGGCATTAGTTGGAACAAACCAAAGCTATAAACACATTTCCGACTACCCTAGAAATGCGTTTATAGCTTTGGTTTTGTGTGTCAGGATGCCACCACTGTATCTGAGAAGTAGTATACCCAGAGCAGAGAGACTGCCAGACCACCGACGAGGGTAAAGAAGGCAACGGCACCGGATGCCTGGTTATTGGGGTCCTTGAATGGGTAGAAGAGAATCAGGGCGAGCCATATGACTGTCAAAACAGATGTCAAGCTCAGTTTTGTCGTTTCAGGGCGAGATGGATAGAAGATGTGATAGAACACGATGACCAGCAGACCGATGAGAACAACGACGATTTTGAAGTTCGTGGTAACGCTGCCATCGCCCACCCAGTCTATAACCAGTGTTGAAGGGATAAATAGGAAGCAGCATATCCATAGGACGGTGAGCACAATGCCACCTATGATCTTGCGCAAGTCCAATAGTTGAGTCACCTTAGAGAGCTCCTTTCCGCGAGGAGGGTGATGAGTATCTGAAAACAGATGTGCGAAATATTTCTGTTGCTTATGTGTATTGTAGTCGTTGCGTGCCAAGAAATCAACAGTTAAGGAAAGTAGGCGCGTGCGAAGCGAGCGGCCCAAGTGGCATTGTTGAGAAGCAAGGCCTTGTTAGCCTCGACGCTCTCGCCGGTTGTAGCGTTTGCGATACGGGCGAGTACGAAAGGGGTAATGGCAGCTCCGTGGATGCCCTGTGCGCTGGCTCGTTGCAATGCCTGCTTAATTGCAGCCTCAAGCGAGCTTCCATCCATCTCATACCGCTCAGGGATAGGGCAGCCTACGACAATACCATGTAGACCACATGTCCACTGAGCGTGTGCGATAGCTGCGAGCGTGGCGACATCATCGACGCGATGGCTGAGGCGTCGTCCGCTATGACGCGTGTAGAAGGCAGGCAGCTCGTCGGTCTGCCAGCCGATCACGGGCACTCCTTGCGTCTCTAGATACTCCAGGGTCAAGTCGAGATCGAGCAGGGATTTAGCTCCGGCGCAGACAACGAGCATGGGAGTGTTGCTCAGTTCGGTGAGGTCGGCGGAGATATCCATACTCGTTTCAGCTCCACGATGTACACCGCCAATACCACCCGTCGCCAAGAAACGAATGCCCGCCATACTGGCACACAGCATCGTGCCAGCAACCGTCGTCGCCCCTAAGCGACCTGTTGCCAGCGTCACTGCCAGGTCGCGCCTACTCACCTTCTGCACATCCTGAGCCGTGCCCAGCCGCTCAATCTGATCGTACGAAAGCCCAACGACAATCTTGCTCTCCAGTATACCCACTGTCGCGGGTACGGCCCCCTCGCTACGTATCACCGCCTCCATCGCCCGTGCCACCTCCACATTGGCCGGATAGGGCAATCCATGCGCGATGACTGTTGATTCGAGTGCCACTACGGGGCGCTTTTCTTGGAGTGCTGTTTGTACTTCTTCCGAGAGAGTAAGGTAGGACGATAAACTATGCATTCTTTCTCTTGTACTTGCTCATAGCCAGTTCATACGCCTCGGCAAGCCTGGGCCGCACTTGCGTTTCAAACGTCTGGTCGCTGGGGTTGAGCACGCACATCCAGTACATCCGCCCATACACCGGATGAGGCATCAACTGATCCAAGGCGGTGAAGTCGTAGTCGCTAGAGGTATCCCCGCTTTCCGCCGAGCTGGCCCCGTAGGCAGGGAGCGAGGGATTACCGAAGAGTGAGCGAAACGTCTCCTTGCCGATGCCGATGTTCAAGCGAAAGACCGCCGAGCGGTTGAGGTTAGAGAACTGATCATTGATATCGCTGGTCACAAGTGTCACAAACGGAAACCGATGATCCGGCGGTACGTTACTATCTGGATTGTAGAAGAAGAAGCTGTCGCCCGAAGCGACCACCACATCCACGCCCTCAAACGTCTCGAGGATATATCGGCTGATCTCAGCTTCGTTCACGGGTAGTGGTCCTTTCTGACTGGCTTTGCCACCAATGTCTGGTTTGATGGTTCTTGACTGTAGATTTATTGTACCACTCACAGAAGTACTTATCGTAAGATATTAGGGCGATTTAAAAGTTGCTCCTCTGCTCACGTCGGCCTGCAAGCGGGCCTGCTAGGAAAGACGATGAAAAGCGACTTGCAGCGAAACAGAGCAGTCTTGACAAAGGAAGAGCTAGATGGTAGAATAGGGCTATATTCAGGTGGAGAGGGAAGAAGCGATGAACACACCACACCCGTACGACATCTCCATGAAATCGCTGCTCAAAGAAGACGCTGCCGAAATCATCCCTCGCTTGTTACCAGGAGCGACCTTGCTGGAAGCCCTGGACGTCGAGGTGGTGCGCACTCCTATGCGTGCTGACCGTGTCTTCCGCGTCCTGTATCGAGGCCAGCCCACACATCCTAGAGCTAGAGTTCCAGGCGAGTGCTGATGAGCGGATGGCCCAGCGTCTGCTGGTCTATCATGCTGACCTGTTGTACGACTACAACCGGCCAGTGATCTCGCTGGTGGTCTACCTGTTCAAAACCATGGTCGCTGAGCCACCTTTCAAAGAGATGAGTGGCAGTGAAGAACTGCTCTCTTTCAAGTATCGCAATGTCTACCTATGGGCACTGGATGCCAGAGAGTATCTAGATGAACACGTCAGGAGCATGTATGTCCTGCTGCCAGCTATGCGCAACGCCGATGCTACCCTCATTTTACAGGCCATCGAAGAACTGCTAGAATATTACCGAGACAACGAGTCCCAACTGGCCCGTCGCCTGTTGTGGCTCAGTATTTTCCTGAAACGAGCAGAAGCGCTGCCACCCGCGGACAAGCAACGAGTCAAGGAGAGGATCAACATGTTTGATGAGCTATTCGAACAAGATGAGTTTGTGCGCAGACAACGCGCTTTGGGTCGAGAAGAAGGCAGAGTTGAAGGCAGAACTGAGGGAGAAATCAGGGGGGAAGTACGAGCATCGCAGCGGATGCTGGTGAATATCGTGCGCGGTCGTTTTCCTGCTCTGGTCGAATTGGCCCAGCAGAAGGCCGAGCATATGCATCAGGTTGCAGGGATCGAAGAGATCACGGTGCTCCTGGCTACCGTCTCTGATGAGACCCTAGCACGCGAGATACTCAGTGCTCCTTCGGCAGCATAACGAAAGGCCTGATAGCAGCAGAACAGGGCAATTTAAAAGTCGCCTTTCATCACGCTTGCGGTGCTCACAGAGGAAAGTTGTGCGTGTGCTGTGGTGCTCTTCAGCCCATGCACGACTTTCCTTTCTGTCAGGCCCGCTTGCGGGCCAATGTGAGCAGAGGGGCGACTTTTAAATCGCCCTGGTAAGATATAATAATCCCCGTAGGAGAAGAATGAACAAGCGGAAGCTGCTAGAGAAGATTTCATTCGCTTCTTTCAAGTTAGCAATTGCCTCTTCAATTGAGTAGCCCTGACTGACTGTACCAACTTCGGGGCAGGTTGCAACATAGATATTCTCTTCTTTATGGAGAACAGCAGTAAGGGTTCGTACGGGCATCTTCACACCTCCTAATGGCTATTATACTGTTCAGTATACACAATGTTTACTACTTCTGCCACTACCTTTCACCAGAGTGTCAGGGATTTCTCATTCTGCTACTACTTGCCAGAATGGGAAAGCTCTGGTAACTATAATCCTCCCCTCTTGCAAAATTGCCCAGTTTTATGTATACTTGGGGTAATATCACCGTTCGGTTGATACCGTGTTATTTCACTCTCTAGCCTCTGAGTCAGAAAGGAATTTCGACATGGAACTTGACATTGCGCGTGCATGGAAAGATGAGGTATATCGTGAGAACCTGAGCGAGGAGCAGC
>JAFAXQ010000040.1 GCA_019240835.1 Ktedonobacteraceae bacterium | reverse complement strand
ATCCAGGGGACACCTCAGTACAGCCCGTCACAGGGTTCCAGGTCGAGTGGGTCCATTCAATGGAACTGTGTTCACTCATGAGGCGGCCTCCATCTTGGGGGTGTGAGTGCGCTGGTACTGCTGCGAGATGGCGTAGTTCAGTTTGGTTAAGTGCTCAGCGGTCAAGCGGTCGTCGGGAAGCGCTTGACCGAGCACGCCTTTGGTGAAGGTCTGCCACTTGCTCTCACACTCAGCAGGTTTGACCTTGTAGGTCTTGGCATAGAAGGCTTTGACACTCTCAGGGGTGCGTTCCACGGGCATGCGAGCCTCGGCCTGCTCGGCTTGGCGCTTCTGCTGGTTAATGAGTGTGCCATGCAGACGAGCAAGCTGGTCTGCAGACAGAGCGTCATCGGCACTGGCTTCCCCCAGCACGTTCGCGCCCAGCACACGCAGCTTGAAAGCAGCCCACTGCTCGGAGAAGCGTTCGGCTGGGATAGCGGAAAGAGAAGCAAAAAGCGCTTGCACGGCTTGCAGCGGGGTACTGTGGCCATTGCCGGATGCCTGCTCAAGCGGTCGAGCATTCGTCCTGTCAGCAGCAGGGACCATGATTTCATGCTCATCCTCAGCAGCATCCTCCATGTCCAGAGCAAGCTCAGTGGAGATGCCCAAATCACGAGCACAGCGAGCTTTGGCGGCGGTCTCGACTTTATCCAGAGCAGAGAGGGTGCCTTGTTTCATGGCCTCCGTCTTGCGCTCGGCCATGTCCAGGTCGCCACTGCCTAGGTAGAGGGTACATTTGACGATCACAAAGTTGTGTTCTACGTCGAGGTGGACAAGCTCACTACGAAAGTTGCTGTTGGGGTACCGTAAGTTCAGTTCGTAGAGTCGCCAGGCGGCGGGGTAGTAGTCGACGTCGCCGTTACGGGTTTTCAATTTGACTAGGTGGTCACGGGGGTTGTAGGCTTTGGTCGGTTGCTCACTCATGGGTGGTCATCCTTTCACGGGTGCCATTGCCAAGGGCAGCAGGACTATGCAATAATTCGTGCTGCCAGCAACGGCGCGATCTTCGTCGTTGGTGGTTGCTACCAGGGAAATCACGAGCTTCTCTGGTAGCGCTACAGTTGTGCAGGTGCTGGCCAAACTATGCTAATTGGTATCAATGGTATACTGAAGTTTCAAAAGTATACTATAGTATATAGTATACTGAATGCTGAGAAGTTTGTCAAGTCTCTGAGCGTATAAATTGTCAGCATTAGTATCAATGAGCGACGAAAGCAACTGACGTTTACAAAGTGTACGACAATCTGATAAACTTTCGTGAGAGAGTCGAGAGTGAACTACGGTTGAACTGATGCCCAACCAGCACCAGCTAAAGGAGAGTTATGAGCGATCAGTACTACACAGCCAGTCAAGCGATGGCTAAGCTTGGTTTATCAAAAGGGATGTTTCACCGAAAGGCAAACCAGGGACTTATCCCAAAGGTGACGCCACCTGGAAGGAAACAAAGCGTCTACCCAAAGCGAGACATTGACGCTCTTGCTCGTGCAATGAACCTCGTGTTCGAGCAACATGATAGAATTGTGTTCTCGAAGTCAACACCGGCAGATCAGGAAGAAGAGGTACGAATAGGCATCCGCTGCTTTGGAATGGAATTTATCACGCCACTTCTAGAGCGGATTGCCTTTCAGCAAAAGAGCGAGTTTACGTTCTGGTCTCTCAAGGTGGATGAGCACGTAGTTGGATACATTTCGATGTTCCGGTTTCCCCCTGCTTTTCTTGATGATTTACTTACCGGACGGAGAATTGAGCGAGAAATCACAGTGAAAGAGGTACTGCCATTTTCACGCCTAGAGCCTTTTGACATTTACATTGATGTTATGGCAGTTGACCCTACTCTACCATCACATTTAAGACGCCTCTATGCCGGTATCATTGCTTCTCGACTTGCAACTATGATTCTTGATCTCCGAGCCAATGGCTACCTCATTCAAACTGGGTATACGGTTTCAGCAACGAAAGAAGGTGACGCCGTTGTGCGTAAAGCAGGGTTTCGTCCTATGAAAGGAAAATCTATTGCCCCTGGTCGTCTTGCATATGATTTTCCATTGGATGAGCAGGGAATAAAGCATCTTCAGGAATTGGGCGGGAGAGGAGCATAACATGTTTACAGCAGCACAAAACATCAGACTCACATTAACCGGAAGTCCGTCGGGTGAACCTCATTTTCAGCATGAAGGAGAACAAGTAATACGCTGGATTACAGGCGGCACATTGCCCGACATTTATGTGACTTTTCATCAGCGAGATTAGCTGCAAACACATTTGAATACATTTTTGAAAACAGTTAGAATGCTCCCTTTGGCAGTCTTGATGATACAATGCATATTATCGTGCTTGAAGCAGCGTCAGTTGGCTCAACTCCAAAAACTCGCAGCATCTCTTCTTTTCAGCAGTTAGATTATGACTCAGGAGTAGTTATGAGAGTTGCCGACAGTGAATTAACGTATCAGCAAGAAGGAGAAACGAATCTTGCAGAAGCGCTTCTGCTGCATGCCAGAGATGTTTCTGGGGTAAAAGCGCAGCATGGACCATCAATAAGCAATTGCGATGCCACTTCCTATGTATTATTCAGTAATTGTCCATATGTCGTTTCTTTAGCGATTCCGACACAACATAAACATAACTTTGATCCAGTATGAGTAGTAATAAACCACTCAATTAGGCATGCGCTTCGTCGTCCTCAACACCTCCAACAACCGTACGAACCCCACGCGTTCAGCAATGGCGCGCACACGGCGAAAACCATCGCCGTACACCCTGTTCGGGTTTTTCTCAATGCACTGGGCATGGTAGAGGCTCTCAGTGCTATTCATGTGCATGTAGTAGCGATGGGCAAGCAATTCGCAAAAGCCTTCTTCTTGCCAGGGTTGCAGATGTTCTATGCCATGTGTTGCTAGCCAGACGTGGCCGAGTTCGTGAATGGTGACGCCCTGAAAGAGCGTGGATGGGAGACCGCCCACTACGGCCACTCCGTTTACTTCTGTACGTATATGTTGGCCGTTCTGTATATACTTGACGTGCATAGTCGCACCTAGCGAATGCTGCTCAGTTTGTCCTCCCAAATACTGGGCAAGCTTGGCGCGGTTACATAACTCAAGCTTGATCGGCAGATTATTGTAGCGTAAGCCCTGACTGCCTATCCACTGTTTTAAACGACTGAAGATCGGCTCGGCATCGGCGACAGTCTCGATAGCGCTAGAATGGCACACGGGACAGCGTACATTCTCATGGTCCTTCATGCTCGTCTTTTGCTGCTGCGGCGAGACGAGACGGCCACAGTAGGCACAGTGGGGAAATTGATGCTGGTGCTCTTCACAGAAGATGGTGCCCCATTGATCGTACATCCAGTTGTTCAGCGGCTTGCCGCAGTAGGCGCAGCGTTTGCCAAACAGTTCAAGGTAGCATGCTGCGTCGTAGGGCATTCCCTGCTGCTCGTAGATTGGACTATTGCCCAGGGGTCTACGGCAGTGGGTACACACAAAATGCTCTGGATGCCAGTAGGCCCCTAAAGCTTGTACATAACTTCCATAGATTGCTTTATTACATTTCTTGCAGACTGTAGTAGTCATCATTGCCCGTTTCTCTGAAGCCACACGAGTGATAGAGTGAGAGTGCATTTTTATTGTCAGTTGCCACTTCAAGTTCTCTGAAGTAGAGGTGCTCTTTGTATAATACTGTTTGCACCACAAATTTGGGTGACATCGTAATTTGGTAGCGCGGCGTATGGTCCTTGCGCCATACACGCGCTTGTACGCCTAACACTTCACAGGCTAATCTTTTTTCTTCGTAGCTATGTGCCCCTAATCTCTCTGCAAAATGGGAGCACCACGCCTGAAATTCTTCAAATTTCTTCTGCAGTTCTTGCCAGTCCCTCCGATTATCATACAACATATCACGTTCTCTCTCTAGTTTTCGCTGTTCATCAGCTAGCTTGTTCAGTTGTGTTCTTATCGCATCTGCATAGATGGCATCCAGCGTCGCTAAGTTGTCTAGCAGGTTTTTTTGTTCGCGCTTCACCTTCGCTAGCGTTCGTTCCACCGCACACAGTTCTTCCTTTGTGGGATCCAGGTGTTTTTGCTTTTCGATCTCCTTGATAATCAATGATGGGTCTTGAACCACCTCTGTGATCCGTTGCCAGACTAAGCTATCCAGTTTCTCAGCACTGATACTGTAATTCACACAGCGTCTAATTGCCCCCTTCGTGTTGCGACACCGGTATATGGTTACCCCCTTGGGACGGTGATGCTGACGCTCGACGCTGAGATTGCAACCGCAGTACCCGCACTTCGCATAGCCGCCCCGTAATAGTGATGCTTCTGGATGTTGATTGTTACGGGTTGCCAGTTGTTTATTCAACTGTAAGCGTTCTTGCACTGCTAGGAACGCTTCCCCATCAACAAGAGAGGGTACCACCCCGTGCGGCAACTTGATCTGCTCTTCCTCTGGTCGCATCTCAACGCGATATGTTCTTCTCCCTTGGACTTTGATACACTTGTACCGATAAACAGCCCCTTCGCCTGTATATAGCTTGTTCTCCAGTATCCGTAGAATGGTCGTATGTACCCAATAGTTCGCACCGCTGGGAGAAGGTATTCCCTCTTGGGTCAATGTTCTCGCAATTGACCGGATCGTGTGCCCTTCTGCCACCATCTGAAAAATGCGTTTGACCACTTTTCCCTCTTGGGGATCAACGATGTACGCTGTTTTCTCTGGATCAAGGTACCTGTACCCATACAGCCCTTTGCCTCCCGTGGGCTTGCCCGCTTGCGCACGGGCTAACCTACCTCGTTGGGTTCGCTCGATGATCTTCTCCCGCTCTATTTCTCCCACAAAGCCTAGTGTGTTCCGCAGAAATTGCCCTACGGGGCTATTGTCAAACTGCTGTTGCACAAACTCTATCTCCACGCCGAGATACTGTGCCTCGTCAATGAGGACGGCCAGGTGGACTTGTGCACGGCTTAACCGATCTACCGCCCACACCACCACAACCTCAAA
The DNA here is from genome assembly GCA_019240835.1 of Ktedonobacteraceae bacterium. Lineage (GTDB taxonomy): Bacteria > Chloroflexota > Ktedonobacteria > Ktedonobacterales > Ktedonobacteraceae > JAFATZ01. The sequence continues at coordinate 24,793 of JAFAXQ010000040.1, read as the reverse complement.
TGCTCTTTTGCGCATGGCTTCTCTCATGCGGGTAAGCTGCTCCCGCTCTCGGTACTCTGTCCCCGTATGGACATCCCTGTAGACGTGTAGCTCGCTCACGCTATAGCCGTGTGCTTGACAATACGCTCTGCAATCTTGCACTTGACTGAGCAGAGATGTCCCCTCTTCTTCCTGCATCTCCGTTGAAACACGTGCATAGATGGCTGCTCTTTTGAATGAGGTTGCTGCTCGTGGTGTTGAGCTATTCAAGGATACCATGCTGCTGTTCCTTTCTCGTGATGGGAGATTAGACTTTAAACGGTCGCCCCCGGCGACGCTTGAGCATTTGACGTTTCTGTGCTTCGTAGCGCAGCCGCGTGCGTTCGGGCAGGGTCATCACCCGCTCCACGGCGTCTGGCCGCCCACAGATGAACGCCCCTAGCAACACATTGCGGCCATAGTGCGTCTTGCGTCGCCGCTCAAACGGGTCGCTGTCGGGCGTCTCGGAGGGGGCAATCGCAAAGCGGATCTCGTAGGGTTGGTACCACACCAAGCTATCCATCGCCATCACCCGCACCGGCAGGCACGAGTCATGCGTCCCGACCACCGCCGCCTGTAAGCCGTGCTGCCACGTCATGGCGTTCAGGCTGTAGCGGTACCAATCGCTTGAGCGTGCCAGCACCACTGCCTGCAGGTCGCCATAGGCGGTGGTGGCTAGCTGCAGACGGTTGCCGTGGACGGACCCCTCGACAATGCCTACCCCTACGTGCGCTTGCTGGGCATGCAGGGCACGGTAGGTATCGGCTTGGCTGTACTGGGTATAGCGCCGTCGCTTCTTGGCGGGCATCAGGCTCCCTTCCTCCTACTCTTCTTCCTGACTGTCCAACAACGGCGGCGGGTCGGCTTCCACTTCGATCTTCCTGTGGAACTTTTGCATCCCGACCCGAAACACCAGATCCGAAAGCTGCTTCTGTTGGGCACGCAGTTGTTTGATCTCTTCGCGTTCTCCCTGGATCATCTCTTGATAGTGCCGCGCATTGTCCTGCATGGCTTGCGCGTTGAGATGCGCCTGGAGGACGGTTTGTAAGTTCGTGCCTTTGGTGATGATCTTGTGGACTTTCTGCTCCACCGTCTCTTTCTTCTTGTGCAGAAAACCGCTACAGGCCCAATCGGCCACCGCACACAACGCCACCCGGATACCAATGGCTAGGTAGACCAGCCCCGGAAGATGCGTCAGGATCGTCTTGGCTCCTGTGGCCAGCCCAGTGCTTCCTTGGACGGCCGGATCCGCCCCCAGGGCTTGAATGACCAGCGCGGAAGCCAGTTGCGCCACACCACAGCCCAAGCTCATCACCACCCAAAAGAGGAATTGGTGCCGGTACGCCTTCTTGCGTCCTTCGCTGCGGCTAAAGTTCATCGAGTAGACCATCGCCACCCGCAAGGCTTCCAAGCCGTAGCCCAGCCCATACATCAGCAGGATGAACGGTTCCCCACTCAGGTAGCGAAACCCGGTCATGAACAAGCCATCCTCGTAACCAAAGCCGACAAAGAAGACCAGAGGTAAGAGGATGCGCACCGCCACGATCCAGCCGTACTCGCCCTGCTCTTCTAAGTCATACCGGTTCTCACTCAGCTCATGCACTTCGCTGACCATCGACTCAAAGCTGGCTTCCAGTCGTTCTTGCAGCGTCCCCTGATGCGCGGGGTTCTCTGCCACAGGAGGGCTTGCAGCAGTCGCATGGGGTGTGCCCAAACCTGCAAGCACAGTGCGAACGGTACTGGCAGTCGCCTTGCCCACGCGGCCAATGGCCGTGCGAATTTTCTCTAGCGCGCTCGCCATGTCAGGTCCTTTCTAGACGTTGTGCGTACCGCCCAGCGCCACACGACGCGGTGGTGGCCCGTACTGATGATCTCTACCAGCACGCGGTAGCCCCATAGGTTCCGCTTGACGAGCGCAAGCACTTTCCTGTGCTTGAAGGAGACTACATCTCCTGCTTGCATAAGGTGTTCCTTTCCTGGTTGCCACACAACGGTGGCGGTACCATCGACAAAAATCGGTGGTAAGAACAGTAAATGGAGGCAGTAGTGACCGGCTAGTGACTGCATAAGCGAGCACGAAAACGCACGTTGCTGCCGAGTCACTGCTAGGGCACTGCCACGAAAACCCCCGTGGGAGTGGTGCATGGTGTGCTCATTTCCCTTGTGTTTTTTGCAGACGGGCTTGACGGCGTTCGTAGGAGAGTTTGCGCGCTTCAGCCTCTTGCAGAGCACGCAGTTCTTGCGCGCCCTTCTGGTAGTACTCGGACAAGACCTTCCATGCGCGACGGTAGCCTTGGAAAGCAATATCGGAATTGGCTTGCTCCATGTGTTTCTGTAGGGTCTCACAATCGGTTTTCATCTGCACGTGTTCTTCGTCGCCGATCTTAAGGTGTTTGTGCTTGGTCTCTGCCATACGGACAATTTCCTTTCTCTTGGTTGTTGGGACTGAAAGCTGACGAACATGCCATAGCGTGACCAGCTGCTGTCACACTATGGCGTGGTTGGGGGACACGGTGTCGTCTAGGGGGTGCCCGCCCCTAGACGACACCCAGTCAAAATGGGAAAAAGTTGGGAAACCACTGGACTAGCCACTACCCCTAGCGAGAAGCCTATGACCAGCCACCAGAGCATGAACTGTATGCGCTCTTTCATCGTTCATACCCTTCCCTTTCTGCATACTTGAGTTCATCGCCAATGCGGGCCACATCCTTGAGATAGAGGGCGGTCTCTCGAGGCTCACAGACGACCCAGACTTGGACCACAAACACCCAGGTCAGCGTCTTTTTCTGCATCAGCCGACACACGGCCTCTAGGGCTGAGGGGGCGATTTGTCTGGATCCCTCGATATCCCACCATGTAGAGGCTGGGGTCAATTTGACGTAGACTTCGTACTTTTGTTCGTTCATGTTTAGATTCCCTTCTTCTTGTTGAGAGTGAATGCGCGCCAGGGCGACTCCAGAGAGACCAAGATGGACGTGCGGTCTGTGGACAGGCAAGCGTAGCTATCCTGTAAGTGGGCATCAACGACCAGGCTACACGCTGCCAGGATGGAAGCATCGACCAACCGATGACGTGCGACCCGCTCAAGGGCACGAGTGGTGCTCAGACGAGTCCCTGAAGGGAGGTGATTAAGTACGTCAACGAGTCTTCCGTTCGTCATTAGGTATCCTTGTACCTTTCTCTGCTTTTCTGAGCCGTTCACAGCAGGGACGCCAGGGCGGTCTCGCCCAGTTCACGGACCACGCGAGCCTGACAAAACTTTCTACGGGGTCGACGGAGAAGTTCCTCGATGCGCTCTCTGCCCAGGACCAGGGTGAGTGGATCAACGCGGTAAGGCGACGGGAGGACATCGGCAAGGGTGAGGTTACCCTGATCGGCAGTGATCGGGGCGTCCAGACTCACCGCTTGCCGAATGCGATGGTACTTCACTTTGGTGAGGATGCGATTTCTCACACTGACCCACACATAGGAGGGAAGAGCGTGAACCCCTCGACGCGCTATGATATCCATAATCAGGATACTGGCATCTTGATACAGATCGTCATAGTCCAATGTTGCTGAGACCGCATAGCGGTGTAGGAGGGGAGTAACCTGCTCTAAAAGAGCGAGCACGAGTTGCTCCTGTTCACGAGTCATGAGTCGTTTCCTTTCTTAGGTGCGTGCTGGGTGGCTGAGACCCAGCACGGCGGGGATGACCCCACACTCGGGGCGACGACGGCCCTGAGCGGGGACCGCAGATGAGTCCACAGCCAGCAAAAGCGCGAACCACGATAGGTAGCACCGTCAAGCCAATGGCGAGGGGAGAGTCGCGCTTCCTGGCTGGTTTCCTTTCGCTCGGTTGGCTGCTCAGGGCTTGCACCGCAGAGCGAAGCCGTGTAGAGACACACCACACACTACGGGGACAGCAGGACCACCTAGTGATGAGGTGGGACAGGATGCACTGGCACAAAGTGGATGCTGATAGACCCATGCATCACGACCACCGCGTAGGCCACCAGCACCACCACAAGCAGGATGTAGGTCAAGATCATCGTGAGCTTTCCCATCACTTCCCTCCTTTCTGAATTTTAAGTAGTTCTTGAAATTCAAGAACTTCTAAGACAATGATAACAGGAAACTTCTGAAATGTCAAGTAACTCGGAGACTATTACTAAGATGTCGAAAATTATGGAAAACTATTGAATGGTCTTTCTGGCATGCCAAAAATGTCATATAATTCATATAGGGAAGTAACACCTACACATAACTCACTGAGGAAAAACAAGAAAATGGAACTATACACATCAAGTGAAGCAAGAAAGAAGCTAGGGGGAATGGCAAGTAGCAGCTTCAAAAAGCTTGTAGATAGCGGCAAGATACGCAAGATAACGCCCCCCAACAAAAAGCAAGGGCTATACATGAAAGAAGACGTAGATAAGACTGCTGAAGCTATGCAACTATTCGCAGAGATCTATTCAGTCGCACAACCAGAAGGCAAAAAGGAAGTAGTCCAAGTACAAAATGAACGTGAACTTAGGGAAACCGTGGCAATAGCACAACAACACTTTGGAGAGCGTACCCACACACTAGAGAAAAGACTAGAATGGTTTCACAAAGCACCCGAGGGAGACTACGTGCTAAAAGACAAAGAGGTAATCGTAGGGTATCTCTCCATACAACCATTTAAACCAGAAGCGCTAGAACGCATCTTCACACGCAAAGGAAATCCAGACACACAAGCGGACGACGTGGAACCATTCACCCCGGGCAAACCTCTAGAATGTTACATATCAGGGATGGTAGTAAAAGTGGGGATCAGCGAAGCACAAGCCAAAAGATACGGCATGCGTCTATTCATGGGCATGTTCGATATCCTACTAGACTTAGCCAAACGAGGCATAGACATCCGCAAGTTATGGGTCAAATCCAATACCGTTTCAGGCATTAGAATTTGTAGAAATATGGGCTTCACAGAACTAGGCTACGTTAACACTGAACAAATTGGTTTCGTGCTTGATCTCGAAAAATCCGACTTCTCACCTATCCGACAATATCGTGAAGTACTTCAAGAGACTAACAAAATAGAAACTAGGACAACCTAACTCCTGCGGACCCCTTTCTCGTTAATAAGTTAACCTCATTTACAGACCCATCTAGCATGCGGAGGGAAACGGGAGAGAAGAGAGGTATATAGCTCTTCTCCTATGTAAAGATGTTCACCTTGACTGAGAGGGAGACCACAAAAGCCCCTTGTCAAGTCAAGGGGCTTTTTCAGTTGCCAACAGATGAGAGAGGTATATGCTAGACAAAATGCTCGTCTGAGTCACTGGTCCAGCACAAGAGAGGAGTACTATTGTGGTGCAAACAGTATAACAACGGTTTCACCTCTACCAATTCCATCTTGTACTCGGTAAGCCCTTACTTAGGCACAAAAGTCATCTTTGTGTCAGTCCTTTCCTTTGTAGAGCGGCAGTGAAAACCAGAAAATCGAGCCTTGCCCTGGCGTGCTCTGTACGCCGGTTGTTCCTGCTGACTGCTCAACAATCATGCGACTGATGTACAATCCTAGCCCTAGACCTGCTGACGAACCACTTTTGACCTGCACACCCGGTACACGGTAAAACCGCTCCCAGATGCGCTGTTGCTCTGCTTCTGACAGCCCTGGTCCCTGGTCGCGTACGAGGACATAGGCGCGGGTATCGTTGCGTTCAACGCGCACCGCCACGTGTGTGTCTACGTCAGAGTACTTTAGAGCATTGGATAGGTAGTTGCTGATCACCTGGCGAATACGATTTGCGTCAACCAGCACATTCATCACTTCTCCTGCCGGAAGCTCCAATATGATGCTGCGTGGGGTAGGTGACAGCAGGCGCTGATCTTCAACTACCTCGCGTACCAGCATGAGTAGGTCGCACCTCTCTGGACGTAACGCAAAGTAGCCTACATTCAGACGGGAGACATCCAGCAGATCATTGATCAAATGGCCCTGCAGGGTGGCTTGACGCTCCACCCGGTCAAGGCAGTTGTGCAATGTGGCGAAATACTCTCTTACTGGCGGTGGTAGGTTGGCTTCGTATTTCCTCACTCTATTGAGGTGTCTCTGGGCAAACTGGATGCTCGCCTTCATCGTTGTTAAGGGGGTGCGCAGTTCATGCCCTGCAATGCCGATGAATTCGTCCATTTGCTGCATCACTTCGCGCAAGTTCAGTGCTCTTGCTTGCGTCTGTGCTCGTTCGTCCAGTAATCGCTCCCGCTCGATGACAAGTGCCGTAAGTTGGGCAGCGGCCTTGAACAGGATAAGCTCTCCAGGGGTGTAGAAATGCGTTGTTCCTCCATGATCCAGGGAGAGCATGCCAATCAGTCGGTCGCCAATTTTCATTGGGGCAAGTACCATTCTCTGAATGCCGTAGGGGTTCGGACGCTCGCGCAACGGCAACTGAGTAAAATCCAACAGCAGAACTTCGCCAGTTCGTAGTCCTGCTTCAATCGAGATGTCTTGTAACAGCTTGCTCAAGCTGTTGCTGGGTTGCTTTTGCTGCCATAGTTGTTCTTGTTCGCTGGGCAGTCCCACCACCGCCAGCGAATAGAGTGCTTGTGTCTGCTGCTCAATGCTGATGATACTCACACGTTCACATCCCAGCGCACGGCTCAGCATTTCTACGAGATGCTGAGCAATTTTGCTGCTTGCTTCAGCATCTCGCTCGGCCCCTTCAGGTAAATTCACCAGCTTCTCTGCTATCTCTAGCAACGCCTCCAGGGTTGTTTGTGTGCGTCGTTCGAGCCTGCGTCGCTCGGTCACATCGCGGCAGAGGAGCGCTGCTCCCTTAATCTGGCTAGACTCATCACGAATAGGAGCACCTGTGATACTTAGTTCAACGACACTCCCATCGGGAAATGGCACCTGCACTTCCTGGGCATTTGTACCTGTCAGCGTCTCTCCTTGCAGGACACGCTGACAAGGCTGCCGCTCTGGGGGAAGTGGCTCTCCCTCGCAGTCACGAACCTGGTATTGGCTCAAAAGCTTCTTACCTCCTTGTTGACTATCGCATGCAATGTTGAATTGACTGGCCGCCTGATTGGCAAGTGTCACGTTTCCTTGCATGTCATACACTAGCAAAGCGTCGGTTATCGTCTCGAAGATTGCCTCCAGTTGACCGGTCCGCTGGAGTGCTTCCTTGATGCCCTGTTGCGCAATCTCTCCCCTTAGGCGAGCACGTTGTGTCTGGCTGGCAAGCAGACTGATAATGATGCCAACGCCCAGCCACAAGCAGACTCCGATCACTTCCTCTGAGTGAGCCGTCGGCAGAGAAAAATATGGCAGGCTGGCTCCTACGAGTGTTGCCACAATAGCTGGGCCAAGGCCCCAGCACAGTGCCACTACAAGGACCACCAGCATGATCGTTGCCTCGACAAACCGAGAGGGCGAAAAGAAGTGGACTAGCAAGGTCATCACGATGACGGCTAATGCCTGCGCAAGGAACGCGACCAGGTAGCCGACTGCAGGATGCTGAAGCGGGTGAGGGAGGAGGCGCGATGTGAACGTGGAAGCTCGTAGAAAGTTCCACATTCTTCCCCAGATATTCTCATGTGTCTTCATATGGCGTTTTTCCTCTCCCAAAATGGACCATTTGTGTTCTGTTAGACAAGATTATACCAGAGTTTTCATTGAATAGCGAGTCATGTGTACAACATGTTAGGACTTTTGAGAAAATAGAAAAAATTCGCAAGTGCAAGCCATTTCTACTAGCTGACCTCTTTTCTGATATGCACATGCATATCCTCTCGTTTTAGTAATGCAAGGAGCCATTACAGCCTTGGTGCTATCTCTCCCATTCAGGGCTGTGATGGTAACTAAGCATACCCCAAGGAGATAGGAAACGTATGACCATGATTTGGTATGAAGTCTTTCCGGTGACGCTCTCGTCACAGCAGGCGATACTCATTCAACCTCCCTGCCCACCTATAATACCACCCTGGATGATCCAGCATCAGCCAGCGATTCATCCTAATGACCGTGTGGTCGAGCTTCTCATGACCTTCTTTGGCAGTGTCTTTCAGCCAGAGAAAGCGATTGTTCACTCGACCTCGTGGCGCTATGAATGTGTCTACGATCAGTTGCTTCTCACCTATGTAGCTGTCCTTCCTCAAGGAGACTGGATGAAGCACTGGGTTGCCACAGAGCGCATTGTTATTGAGCCGATAGGAACTAGAGAAATATGCTATGGTGATCATCTTGCTCCCCCAGAACGGCTTGAGCGAGACCATATACTGGCACATGCTCTCGATCACCTTGCCTCTCTGAGTACCTATGACCCTGCCATCCAGGCAGTGCTTGAGCCGGAGTGGAGCGCTGTACTGCGACCTAGAACATGCAGACCAGCCGGGTGCCTGACCAGAGAGCTTCAGTCTGTGGTGTCCCCTGCTACCTAGTCCATCTCCGCAATATACCAACGCGAGCCGATGGAGGTATCTTCTACGACGATCCCACATGCTGTTAAGGCGTCACGCAGTTGGTCAGTCCATGCCCAGTGCTTCGCATTGCGTAGTTCTGTGCGCACTGCGAGTATCGCATCGATCAATTGGGGAGGAATTTTCTTTGCCAATGCTTCTTCTTCGATGCGAGGATCAAGTATTGTGGCAGGAGGCGTGAGAGGTTCAGCACGCATAAGCTCGTACACGAAAGGAGAAGCGGCGCTCTGTTGGGGACTACCTACATGAGCGCCTAGCAGGCTCATGGGGAAGGTATCGCCAGAGGAAAATGCTATGAGGTGTCCATCTCGCACAATATAGGCACCGCCCTTCCCTTCAATAGAGACAGTAGCGGAGGAAAAATCCATAATACATGCGCTATGTTCATCGATGCCGAGTATAACGATCTCTGAAGGTAACAGTGCCAGCAGTGCTTCAAAGCGTGCCTTGCCCATATAGCAAAAACGTGTATCGACTTCCGCGCCTCCTTCGTGATTATTCCAGTGGGGCACAATGGCCAGGGACATGCCAAAGGGTCCAAAGAAGTCGAGGCCACCGTGCCAATGTAGATCTTCTCCCACTTTGAATATCTCATATACTGGAATGCTAGATGCACTGAGGGCAATTGAGGCAGCACTCGACATACAGATCGCTGTCCCGTTGGTGTGTGCGTGGCGGATCGCGTCCAGGTAGGAAGTATCCTTCAGTTCGCGTATCATATAGGTCGGACTACCAGGACCGGCTACGATACATCGTGAACGTGCAAGGGTTGCAAGCATTGTTATACTAAGCTCTGTATCGAGGGCTGTCCTGCGCGTCTCAACGAGACTAGGGCGCGGGTGAAATTCAGCTAAGTTCTCTGTGAGAAAATGAACAATTTTCTCAGCGACCTGGATGTGGTTTGGCTGAAAACCTGCTGGCGTATCAAGGACAGCAATCGTGCGTGGCTCGTCGATCTCTCGCAGGAGGGTGCTGAGGACGCGCCGGCCTACGCCCGTCCTCTCACCGGATCCCAGGAGAGCACATGTCCCAGGTGTAGCTTTTGCCTTTGATGGAACCATAAATGTTTTGCCCACACCATTTTTGAAAAGGGGCCTCTCCTCTTCCGCGAGAAGAGGCGCGTTTCTATCATGAAGCTCACTTTCCCTATTGCTAGTATATACTAGCTGCTGTAAAATAGCAAATAGTAGATAATATCATGTATTATTATCCAGCGTCGGCATAGACGCTTTTTCCTTGACCGTTTCTGAATGCCCCTACCTGCACGCCCCAGCAGGTGAGACAGTCGGTGAAGTGAGTTGATTAGGGCTGGTGACCATCACCCCGCCACGGCCGGGGTATGTGTGGTCACTTGGCAGCGCTCCTTGCCACGTAAAAACGTAATTTGACAAGTGCTGTCCTGGCAGGATGGTTAACTTTTCGGGTGTTTCGGAACGCCCGTTGTTGAGGGTGTAGGAGAAGACGATCACTCCGCCCGAAGGCCCTGAGACAACGTGAAATGTCGCGTTGTAGACCACTTGGATGTAGCTCCCACATGTCCAGGTAGAAGTGGTTGTAGGACTGACAGTCATATCAACGCTTGTAACACTGAACGCTGCTGTAGCGTTCTCTGTTAGTTGGCTGGCCGATGGAGCAGCACGAGTTGGGCTTGCTCCGGTTGTGCTACTACCTGCTCCCGCTGCACAACTACACAGAATGAAGAGCAGGAGTGCTAGACTGGTGACGACTTTCTTATACATGGTGACTCCTTTTTTCATCATCCTTCGTGAATCTCACTTTTCCCTGCTGCTAGTATATACTAGCTGTTGATCTCTATCAAGTAGTAATTAACATCATGCATATTACCCAGCATCGGCATAGATGCTTTTTCCTTGACCGTAGTATGAGTCGTAGATATGTTGGTAGACTGCCTGAAACGCCTGGTCAAGCAGTTCTTTTGTATAGTTGAGCGGGAGGTTGGCGCGGAGAACGTCGCGAATAGTTTTTTTAACACCTGCCTGAGCCTGCTGCTTCTTGCGCCAGTCAAGCACGAGCTTCTCACGCTTCAGTGTGGCGAGCATCTCACTGACGGCCTTTTTGATAGTGAGCAACTGCTTGTCGCTAAAGACTATGCCGGGTTGCCGCAATAGGTCGAAGGTGGCAAGCTCTTCTTCGCTGAGTCGCTCAGCAATGTGGCGCTGCTCCTCTACACTCAGTTCCTGAGCGAATCGCATCAGTTCTTCGAACTGCATCTGGGTGTTTCGACTGCCAGAATTATAGTCGTCGATCAACTGCTGGAACTTTTCCTGGTAGTTCGTGCGTCTTTTGTTCAGCTTGACCATCTTGTCTAGCTTGCTCTCGATGGCACCACGCAGCTTCTCAAGCTCCGTGTTTTTGTAGGGGGTGCTGGCGAATTTCTCTCTCAATGCCTCCAAGTCAATTTTGCTGAGGTCAATGTAGTCGCTTGCATCATAGTTAGGAGCGGAGGGGTGGATGATGTAGCCTCTGGTAGTGATAGACTCTGCGATGATTCTGTCGGCTGCTCTCACAACCTCGCCGATGGGTGGAGGGCGCATGTGTTCATGAATACGAATAACCAGATGTGCGAAGACGCCCACCAGGGATGCATAGTGGGTAGCAGTTGGGTGAGGCAGGACTGCTTTGTAAAGCTTAGCCACATGGCGTGCTAAGCAGAGATACTTTTTCTTGGTCTCGTCGTTGGCGAGCAGTGCGTTTTCAGCGGCATCCAAGAGTGGAATGCGCCTGATGCCCTGAGCTAGCGCAATGGCGTCGGGATCAATACCCTGTTGCTGGCAGAAGACGATGGTTTCTGTGACGGCATACTTAAGTTCTGCAGCGAGCGCCTCCTTGTCCTGCACAGGAGTGTCGCCCTCGCGAATGCCGCCACCGCTGGCAGCGCCATAGATAGCCAATGCCTCTTGTAGGTTGCGGAAGACGCCCACGTAGTCTACGATGAGGCCATTGGCCTTGTCTTGGAAGATGCGGTTGGCCCTGGCAATGCTTTGCATCAGCCCGTGGTTGCGCATAGGCTTGTCGAGGTAGATAGTTGAGAGGCAGGGTACGTCGAAGCCAGTCATCCACATGGCGCAGACGAAAACAATGCGTAACTTGTCGTTAGGGTTCTTGAATTTCTCGTCCAGTTTGCCGTACTTTATACGCCTGCGGTGTGGCATAATATCCAGTCCCCGCTCCCTAAAGTCCTTGACCTCGTTCTGCTCCTGCGAGATGACCACGGCCATGTCGCTTTCTCTCATGTAACCGATCTTATGTGCAAGAACTTCGCGCTCTGCTTCGTCCGTGCAAGCTTCCAGTTGCATCTGTAGAGTATCGCTATAGCGCTGCCAATATTTTTTGACTTTGTCGTGCATGCGTACTGTGGTTATTTTGTCATTGGAGATGACCATAGCTTTGTCCGCCGTGTAGTCTCCCGCCTGCACACGCGCCATAAAGTGCGCCACGATATCCTCGGCGATACGCTCAAGGCGGTCGTTGTTAGTAATCAAGCGGCTTTCCTGCACGACTTGTCGTTCGAGCACTCGCTCCTGAGCTTCATCAAGACCAGCATCGTCGACGAGCCGCTCTAGCTCAGCGTTGAGTTCCTCGTTAGTAAGCTGTAATTCAGGAATGCGGTTCTCGTAGTAGAGTGGAACAGTGGTGCCATCCTCGACGGAGCGGCGGAAGTTATAGACACTGACGTAGTCACCGAAAACACGGCGTGTCTCCTCCTCTTCGCCTTGTATAAGCGGTGTGCCAGTAAAGCCAATAAAGGAAGCATTGGGCAGCGCCTTACGCATGTTAGCTGCAAAAATATCATACTGGTTACGATGTGCTTCGTCGGTCATGACGATGATATCCGAGCGCGGCGAGAGTTCGGGGTACTCCTTGCCCTTGTCGGTACGAAACTTCTGAATGAGGGTGAAGACGATACTGTGGTCGGCACGCAAAAGCCGTTTGAGATGTTCGCCGTCTTTGGCCCACACTTCCTCTGGCACTTCGCTGACGACGCCAGCATTGACGAAGCTGTGATAGGTTTGTTTATCCAGGTCTTTGCCGTCGGTGACGACGACGAAGGTCCAGTTGCCAGGCATCTTGCGCTGTACCTTCTGCGAGAAGAAGATCATCGAGAACGTTTTGCCGCTGCCCTGCGTATGCCAGAACACGCCCAGGCGTCCCCGGTTATTGCGTATACCATGCACGGCTTCCAGCGCGTTGTTGACGCCGAGGTATTGATGGTTTTTGGCGATGATCTTGAGCAGCGCACCGCCTGCATCGCTGAAGAGGGTAAAGTTTTCTACGATGTCGAGTAGCCGTCGTTTGTCGCACATGCCGCGCAGCATTATCTCTAGCGAGATGCCCCCGGCCTCATCCTCGCTCTCAATGCGTTTCCACTCGAAAAAGTGCTCAAAGTCGGCGGTGAAGCTACCGACCAGGCTCTTGCTCCCGTTGGAGATAATAATAAAAGCATTGTACCAGAAGAGCTGTGGAATAGTATCTTTGTAGTCGGTGATATTGTCGTTGAAGGCATCCTTTACGTCGTAGCGCGGGGCTTTGAATTCACAGAGCACGAGGGGAATACCATTGACAAAGCCGACGACATCAGGGCGGCGATCATAAACCGAACCCGTTACCCCGAACTGCGAGACGCACAGAAAGTCGTTATTCTCCAACCTATCCTGATCCCACTCGATCACGCGCACCAATACCCTGCTCTCTCCCCCCTCATCATCAAGCACATCCACCGGAACACCGTCTTTGAGCAAGCGGTACACCTGACGGTTCGCCGCAACAAGCGTCATAACGCTGCGATCACGCGTCAACTCCTCAATAGCAAGCTCAATTGCCTGCGGAGGCAGCCCCGGATTGAGTTCCTGCAGCGCCTTACGTAGGCGTGGAACCAGCACCACCTCAGACTTATTCTCACGCCCCAGCAGCTTGTACACATTCGTCCGTGCATTATAAGCATTGATGCACTCATAATCGAGCATCTCGAACAGTTCAACTGCGGGCCTCTCAACTAACAGGTCCTCTGAGTTCTCATTCATCGGCTAGTGTCCCTCCTCAATGACCTGAACCACCTACCATTGGCACTACCAACCTAAAAAATCGTGAATTCAGTTTACTATAACTACCCTATGTTGTTTAATTATATATTGTTGAGAGGGTGAGCGTCATGTTTTTGCGTCGAAAAACTGGTAGGGGCCCAATTCATTGGGCCCCCGTTGGCAAACATATCGCTTGATCTGAAGCAGAAAGGTTGCAGCAGCCCAGGGCACAATGAATTGGGCCCCTACCGGCCTGAATACGCTCTGCAAGCCAAGCCGGCCATTCCTTCGCCTTCTGTATTCAATGTCTCGCCGACCTCAATGTCCAGGTTCTCTACGTCCAGTTCACCTGATATGAGTTTCGGCAGTAACAGGTCGCGTGTTTGGCGAAGGTTAGTATTCTTCTTTATCAAGACCTCAATATCCCAGAACATAGGTGAAAGATACTCTTCAAACAATGAAATTGCCGATCGTGGAGGCTGAACTATCTTAATTTCGGATAGCTCACCTCTCGTTACAGCCTTGAAAATAGCGCCATTGCCTATAGTATCCTCTTCCTGGAATCGTTCCTTCAATTGCTGGAAAACGAAAATCTGGTTTTCAGTTTTACTACGAATAGCAGAAAGGCCACGCCCTATAACAATTTTCTTGTTCGCGATATTCATGCGCCCTACAGGGGCACGGACACTGAACAGTATATCTCTGGTGTAAGCAATCTTACCTTCAATAGTGCAGTACACACGATCAATCGGAAAACGAGTTCCAAAGTCTGCAACTCCTTGATGAAATGGTATTCCTTCCCTGCTAGTGTTATAAAACTGGGAACTCGGTGATTGTCCCATAGTAATATTGCATACATCACCCAACTTCACCACCTCCCACCCCTCCGGTATCATCCCCAACTCAGACTCTACCATCCTATTCTTTTCATGCCCCGGAAAACGGAAATGCACAAACCACTCACGATAAAGCGCCTGCACTATCTCTTCAAGAATGGCGATGCGCCGCGTGTTGTTCTCGATCAGGTCGTCGTAGGCGGAGAGGATGGCGGCGATTTTGCGTTGGCTGGAGAGGGGAGGAATACACACGGGTAGAAGGTGCAAAGCATTCCTGTTAAGACCTGGTACAGCACCAGCAGCATTTTGGTGTGCTAAATTTAGTGTACGCAAAAAATAACTCAAAAATAAAGAATCGTTCCCTTTGAAGTCACGTACATAGAGTGTAGTATTGAGAGGCCAAAAATCTCTATTAATGTAGAAGACCTCTCCCAGGGTGCCGTATCGTCCTGTTACAATTCCTGGCCCATGTACCTTGGCAACATTATGATATCCACTAATTCCTGATGAGGACACAATAGGAATACAACCCTCTTGCCGATCACGTTCAGGCAAATCAAAACCTCTTTGAAGAGTTAGCACATCGCCTAGCAGGTAGTTTTTCCATCCATTCAACATTATTCTACCCTTTCCAACAGCTTTGCCACATTCCCACCAATCCGCTCCTCTAACACCCGAGCCTCGGCATTCAACTTCTCCAGCTCCTCATTCAGCATCTCTAACTTCTCCTTAAAATCGAAATCATCGACGGCGCGTTCGGCCACGCCAACGTAGCGGCCTGGGTTGAGGCTCCAGCCTTGGGTTTCGATCTCTGCTAGCGTGGCGACTTTGCAGAGGCCGGGCACATCGGCATAGGTGCCGCTGGGGAAGAGTTCTTGCACGCGGGCGGCGCTGCCGTTCGTGGTCTCAATGGTCTCACCACGGTAGAGACGTACGATGTTGGCGAGCAATTCGAGTTGGTCGGGGGTGAAGTCGCGATGGGCGCGGTCGATCTGGTGGTAGGTGTTGCGGGCGTCGATGAAGAGCACTTTGTCGCGGCGCTCGCCGTCGTACTTGCTCCTGTCGAGGAACCAGAGGGTGCAGGGTAGGGTGACGGTGTAGAAGAAGTTGGAACTGATAGAGATCATGGCATCAACGACGCATGCCTGAATGAGCTGCTGGCGAATGGTCAATTCGGAGCCGCGTGCGTCGCTGGCCGAGTTGGCCATGACGAAGCCTGCACGGCCACGCTCGTTGAGCGCACTGTAGAACTCCTGAATCCAGAGATAGTTCGCGTTGTCTACGCTTGGCAGGCCGCACGAGAAGCGCTGATCCCCCTTGAGCTTCGCTTTGTCTACGCCGTTGACGTTGAAGGGAGGATTAGCCATGACAAAGTCGAAATTGCCAGTGCCCTGCGGATTGTGGACGCTCTGGTAGTAGGAGTTGGTCTGTTTGATATCGCCCGATAGACCATGTACCGCCAGGTTCATCTTGCAGAGGTTGACAGTCTCCAGTGTCTTCTCCTGTCCGTAGATGGAAATAACCTCGCCCGGGTTGCGCTGGTGTTGCTCGACGAAACGCGCACTCTGTACGAACATGCCGCCAGAGCCGCAGGCAGGGTCAAAGATGCGCCCGTTAAACGGCTCGATGATCTCGACGATCAGCTTGACGATTGCCGTCGGCGTAAAGAACTCGCCGCCTTTCTGCCCCTCTGCCATAGCGAACTTGCCCAGGAAATATTCGTAGACTTTGCCGAAGGAGTCACCTTCAACGTTGAGCGGAATGCCCGAAAAAGTTTTGAGTAGTGCCTGTAGTGTGTCCTTGTCGAGGTGATTGTATGTTTTAGGCAGTACGCCGCCCAAGTCTTCGTTCTCAGCTTCGATAGCCTTCATAGCCTTATTGATGGAGTCACCGATGTCCTCGCTTGCAGGCAGGGCGAGCAACTGTGAGAAACGCGCTTGCTCAGGTAAGTACATTACACCCTCAGCCTGGTAATCAATCTTATCGAAGGTGTGGGCATTGCCGTATCTCTGGCTAAATTCTTGCTCCAGTTGTGTGAAGCGGTGGTCGGCGAAGCGGAGGAATATCAGGCCCAGCACGGGCACAGAATATTCGGAGGATTTGAGGCGAGAGTTAGCGCGCAGGCTATCAGCCGACGCCCACAATTTTTTTTCCAGATCGGTAATGTTAGCTGGCATGTACAAAGGATCCCCCACTCTCTATTATTCAGTTAGCGCTGGCCTTGGCGCGTCATTTTCAGCCCGTATAGATACAGCTCGGCTACATATTATTATGTAACCTTATCAGTGGAAGTTGAGTATAGCATCGTTTGTGAGCACTGTCTAGATATCATATCTTCCTGGGGTGAGCGTCATTTTTTGGCGCACAAGCGTGGATTCCCTCTGCAAGCCATGTCGGGCATCATACATCACGGGCCCTCTCAGCGCAAAAAAGTGACGCCCACCCATACTTCCTCTTGACACAAAAAGGTGACGCTCACTGCGTAAGCTGCGAAGGAGCGTCACCTTTTTGCGTGCAATCTCATGCTGGAATGTAGCCATCGCTAGGGTGGCCATGCCAAAGCATGATAAGCGGCAAGGCTTGTGCTTGCCGTATACTATTGGCTAGAACGCCCCCGTCCCATTGGGGGTTCCGAGGCCCGTTGGGCCATCGTAGCCGGGGCCAGCGTTGCACAGGTAGTTGCCGCAGTCGCCATTGCTGCCGCTCGTCACGTCATTCAGGCTGCTGGTGTGACTGTAGGCATAGGAGGCGTCGTTGATCTTGCTTGCGTTGCCTGCTAGAGCGTAGACGCCGGAGATAATCGCTGTGGCTACACTGGTGCCGCCAAAGATCAACCACGAGCTTGTACCATTGGAAGCAAAGCTATCGTAGACCGCAACTCCTGTATTGGGATCGGCATCTGCAGAGACATCAGCAATAGTCCGCATGTTGCAACCACTATCCTTCTGCCAACTGGGTTTGCTGAATACTCCACTGCAACCGCTTCCTGCACCACTCCAAGCCGTCTCACTCCAGCCACGCTTGTTGCTTGCTCTGCTCAAGGAGGTGCCACCAACAGCAGTCACATGCGGGGATGTGGCTGGATATGAAACTCCATAGCCACTATCGCCCGAGGCGGCTGTGATAGCTATGCCGGGGTGAGCGTAGGATGAATCGAAGCTAGACTCGTCAGGCGACTCAGAGCCACCGTAGCTATTATTAATGACATTCGCCTTCAACTGAGCAGCTCTATCGACAGCCTTAGTCAGATTGTCCAGGCTATTATTATTGGCCTCGACAAGCAGAATATGGCACTTTGGGCAGATAGCGCTGACCATATCTACGTCGACAGAGATCTCTTGTGCCCAGCCGCTATCACTCTGGGGATAGTTGTTGCCTCCATTTTGGTCTACCTTCTTAAAGCAGCCGTTGGCCGTTGTACAGGCGGAAAGCCCGTACTGAGAGCGGTAGACACCCAGATCAGCCTCTGCGTTAGGATCATCAAAGGCATCAACGATAGCTACAGTCTGACCATTTCCTGCTGACGGTAGATTGTAAGCGGATTGCAGATCCTTGGGAGAGTATCCTGAAGGCGCACTGGCCGCATTGTTTTGTGCATTGCTAGGGGCTAGAACGATAGCATTACAAGAGGCATAACCAGCAAGTGGCGCTCCACATGCCGGTAAATAGTGCTTTGTGGCATTGGGTTGCGTATTGCCAGGTGCTAGGACAAGAGCATCGCAGGAAACCTGACCGGGAAGCGCGGCTGCACATGCCGGTAAATAGTGCTTTGCTGGTGCAGCCGATACAGAGATACGGCTTGGAACGAAGACCGCTCCCGCAATAAAGAGAGCAAGTAGGGCGCATATAGTTAAAATGACAATGCTACGTTTCCTCACTATGATATTCCTTTCACAAGTGCATGATTTGATCTGGGTCTTCTCAAAAAGATTTCCCGACTTGTTACTTACTACGTAATGAATAAAATTGGGCATGCCAGGATGGCATACAACACCCTAACAACGTCTACGCGTCAAAGTTGATATTAGATTACGTTAAGTCTTTTGGGCTACTCTTCTGTTAGGATGAACCGGTGCCGCCTATCCCTATAAATCCTGCTAGCAGAGGCGTATTGGCTCGATTTTCATGATATACTTCACTCACAAGCCACTCTTATTTACTGCATAATAAATTAGGAAGCAGGACAAGCATGCTCAATACGGCATCGTTGCGTGCAATCAGCAACTCAACCTTTTCTCGCTATTTCGTCCGTCCCCGTTATGATTCCTATTGTTTCTCTAATATCCCCGCGACGCTTGAGTTTCTCCTCTCGGGTAATGGGCAGAGCATACTTCCTGCAGATGTTTTTGCAGGTTTGCCTACCCGCTACGATAAAGTGGTTTTCTTTTTCGCCGATGCCTTTGGCTGGCGCTTTTTTGAACCCTACGCCCAAAAGCACGATTTTCTTAAAACCGCCTTGGCGCAAGGGGTAGTCTCAAAAATGACCTCACAATTTCCTTCGACTACGGCGGCCCATACCACCTGTATCCATACAGGGCTTGAAGTTGGGCAGAGTGGCGTCTACGAATGGAACTACTATGAGCCGCTGGTGGATGAGATGATCTCGCCACTTCCCTTCTCCTATGCTGGCGAGATCTATGATTCATTGAAGCTCTCCTCTGTGCCTGCTGAAGCTTTTTTTCCTCAGCAGACATTCTATGCTAGGCTGCGAGAACAGGGGATCAATGCACAAGCCTTCCTGCCCAGGGCTTATACGTCTTCTACCTACTCAGCTATCATGTTTCGTGGTATCAAGTTGCATCCCTATAACAGCTTGCAAGAAATGCTGGTGTATCTCTCTGAGCTGCTCAAGCAACAGCATGCCACTCCCAGTTGCTATAGCGTCTATTTTGATCGCATCGACCTCGTCTGCCACCGCTATGGTCCACTTGCCAAGCAAACTGCAGTCGAGATAGAGACATTTCTAAATATGGTGGATCAGCTCTTTTACAAAAATGTCTATGGTCAGGTCGGCAGGACACTCCTTATGCTGACTGCCGATCATGGTCAGGTCGAAGTAGATCCGGCAAGAACCTACTATCTGAACAAGCAGATAGCGGGTATTGAACGCTATCTAAAAACCAATGCAAGGGGGCACCCTCTGGTTCCTGCTGGCTCGCCTCGTGACATGTTTCTCTATATCAAAGAGGAGCTTATCGATGAAGCTGTGGCATTGTTACAATGCTGCCTCGCCGGGCGCGCCGAGGTTTACTACACGCGGGATCTGCTCGCACAGCACTTCTTTGGGCAGCAGCAGCCCACGGCTGTTTTTCTGCAGCGCTTAGGCAATGTAGTTGTTTTACCCTACAAAAACGAGACGGTGTGGTGGTATGAAGAAGGGAAGTTCTCGATGAACTTTTATGGGCATCACGGTGGTCTATTGCCGGAGGAGATGGAGATTCCTTTGTTGCTCTTGCCTTTATAATGGGCGTAGGGGCCCGATTTATCGTGCCCCCGCCCAGGGCACGATAAATTGGGCCCCTACAGAAGGGCTATGTCGAGTTTGTCAAGTTGACCTTTGCGTAGCAGCGTCACGGGTAGTGTATCGAGTGCGGTACTCTGCGAGAGCACGTGTAGCAGTGTCGCCGTATCGTTAACTGCCTTACCTGCCACAGTGAGCAGGATATCGCCTACAAAGAGGTCGCTATGCTTGGCTTGCCGCTCGGGGCGAATGCCAACGATCAGCACACCTGATGTTTGCTGAACGAGCAGGTCCTGGACGTTGGTCGGTAGCTCTACCGTCATGATCTCAACGCCTAGCTTGGCACCACCCTGCGGAAGGCCACTGACCCACTTGTTGACGACATGGCTCGGAATGGCGACCGAGAGATCGCCGCCAAAGATCATGGCGTTGATACCGACCACCTCACCATCCGCGTTGAGCAGTGGGCCACCTGAGTTGCCGGGTGCTAGGCGTACGTCCGACTGGATATACTGCGTGATCAGGTTGTTGCTCAGTTGCGCCGTTCTTACCGTGCTCACGATGCCCGCTGTAACTACCCAACGCTGGCCCCAGGGATGCCCAATGGCGAAGACCAACTCGCCAACGCGTAACTTTGTCGAGTCGCCGAAGGAGAGTAGCTTGAAATTGTCCCCGTGTGCCTTGAGCATCGCCAGATCAAGCCTTGGCTCACGATGTAGCACCGTAGCATCAAGGGTACGGCCATCGGAGAGCAACACCTGCACTTTCGCATTGTCGCGAGCCACGACGTGATTGTTCGTGATGATGTGCCCATCCTGCTGCCAGATCACACCCGTTCCGCCTCCGCGTCCCTCGACGTGTACCTGCACGATAGCCGGTTGTGCAGCCTCGAACATCTCGACAAGTGCCGACGAGAAGGCGTCGGGTAGAGGCAGTGACGATTGTGTAGAAGGAACTATTGTCTGTGTCATGTGTCTTTCCCCTTGGCTATTTGCGCTGTCCAATCGTGACTTGTAACGTTTGCAGCGCGTTGCCACGGATAACATCGACGGGGACAGCCTTGCCAACGCGCTCTCCGGTCAAAAGTAACTGCAAGTCCTCCGCGTCCTTGATAGCGTGACCATCGATGGCAACCAGGATATCGCCGAGCATCACACCGCCTTGCTGTGCCGGGCTGTTGTCCTCGACCTTGACGATAAGCAAACCAACTTCCTGTTCTCTTCCTGCCCGTTGCGCCTGTGGTAGCTGCACCAACTGGCTACTAATACCCAGGTAGCCCCGTTTGACATAGCCGTGATTCGTCAGTGTGTCGGCGATTTTCTTGGCGATGTTCATCGGTATCGCCAGCGTAACACTATTAATCAGGCCAGTTGTCAGAATGCCGATAACCTTGCCTTGCGTATCGACAAGTGGCCCACCGGAGAAGCCAGGATAGGGAATAGCATCGGTGCGAATATAGCGCTCAAGTACAACGCTGCCGCGTCCAGAGCGTATTGGACCACCGATAGCGCTCACAATACCCGAACTTGCCATTGGTCCCTCTTCGTTCGAGCGACCTACTGCTATCACCAGTTGCCCGACGCGTATATTCTCCTCCGTCTCGGCTGCGGCTACGGCACCAAGATTTGCCACGCGTAGCACTGCCAGGTCCGTCGTCTGATCCTGACCAACAAGTTGTGCTGGAAGTGTACGCTTATCAGCAGTTTGGATCGTCAAATTCACATCACGCTCAAGCACATGGGCTGCCGTGAGCACGAGATCCTGTGCGTAGACCACGCCGCTGGCAGGCCGCTGTTGCCGTCCATTCACCTGTACGATAGCAGGACTCACACGTTCAACAGCATCAGCCATCTGGTTAGAAAGCGTGCGTAGAAACTGTGTATTATCAGTTGAAGCTGTCATGTTTCACCTTATCCTTCGTGTACCCTATGTACCATCAAGATTAATACCTTGCGTGTACTATATCCTCTAGGTAGGCAAAACACATCGGCAATTTTGCTAGTTCTTGACCTGAAGAAATAGCCAGGATGACAGCTAGTAGTTCAGGACATGGCTAATCTTGCTTTCGCCTGGCCCAGTTTGGGCCCCAAGTCTGCGACATCCACGTGTGGGGAACATTAAGATATGGGTGGTTTTTGTTGCTACAGTGACAACTAATCTGCTATACTTACACCACAGTCATTTTCCTAATCTTTAATTCATGAAGTCTGGAAAGGATGCACAGACTGATGAAGCCTGTTACTGCACTAGCGCTTATCGCTAGTGCTGCAGTAGTCCTCTGGTATGGAAATACCCTCAACTCTTGGGTGCTTGGTGGTTTAATAGGTGGGCTGGCAGCATTGCTTCTTAGCATTCCTATATCTCTCATGTTGTTTTCCTATCTTTCTCGCCGTCACGATGAGCGCCTGCGGGCGGAGATGCCACAGGAAGCCATGTCTGCTGATACCTACACCTATGGAGATATCCCAGTGGGTAAAAGAAGATATGAGGTAGAGGGCTACGCTCTCTCTACTGACCGTGTATTGCCTACCCAGAGTGAGGCATATACTCAAGCAGTGAGACAGCAACAAAAAGAGAAATTAGCAGCAAGAGGGAAGGATACTTCAGAGCGTCGTACAACCAAGCCAATGAACTATCCTGGGCTTCCCCCCCACAGTTCGGCTCGTAGTCGCCATCGTTCCGCTGCACTACGTACTGCGCGGCTCGAGGCTGCTCAGCAGTTGTATGATGACGTTGATTGAGAATGTATCTTTTGTCTAGATTCTAGCCTCTTTTCGCAAAGTATGCTACTATGATGCAAAGGTGTAGATTTGCGAAGGAGGCTTTTTAGTTGTTTGCACATTTAACTGACACAGTAACAACGCTGATTACCAATCTTTATGTCTCAACTGGTCTGTTAGGTATTGTTCTGGCTATGGCTATTGAGAGTTGCTGCATTCCACTTCCCAGCGAGATTGTCATGCCAGTTGCTGGTATTATGCTTGTCAGCGGGAAAATTTTACATGGAACAAGTTTTATTCTAGGTCTGGCGTTAATCGCTTTAGCTGGCGCAGCAGGCTGTCTTATTGGTTCTATCATTGCATATGTCGTTGGTTACAGTGGTGGACGGCCATTGATGCTCAAGTATGGGCGCTACCTGTTAATCTCTCAGCACGATGCTGATAAAGCCGATAGATTTTTCCACAAGTGGGGGAGTGCCACAGTTTTCTTCTCACGCCTTCTTCCTGTTGTGCGTACCTACATTTCGCTGCCTGCTGGTATTGCAGAGATGCCTTTTCTAGAGTTTTGTATCTATACTTTCCTTGGTTCCTTACCCTGGTGCCTACTGCTGGCTTACCTGGGCACGATCCTTGGCAAGAACATAGCAACCCTCGGCCCTATCTTCCATGATCTAGATATTGTTATCGCCATTGCCGTTATTGGGATGATCGCCCTCTACATCTGGCGTCACATTCGTAATGAGAAGAAGGCGCGTGCGGTGGCTGCCGAACAAGTAAAACATGAGACATTGGCTCAAAAAACACAGCAATAATGTGAACCTTTTCGACAGGCTTGTGCGTGGTAAACATAGAATCTGAAGCACTCCTCAAGAGTATGAGAGTCTGATCAGAAAGGTGTGACATGCTATGGAAAAACCGTACTCAGGTGGCACGTCAGGTTCCACCGATGTTTACTTTCGAGTGGCAATGCTTGGCCTTGCAGTTGGACTGCGCACAACGTCGCCATTGTCTTGGCTCAGTGATGAGGATGGTTTATTCAAGACCAGCCCAGGAACGCCCTCTTCGTCTCTGGTGGATATCCTGCAATCACCTACTATCAAAACCGTGACTAGATTGCTCGCTGCAGGTGAGATGCTGGTGGATAAACTGCCGAGCACCCCTGACCGTGTCAGTCCAGGCCCACTGGGTGTTCGCTTAGTGATAGGTGGCCTGGTAGGCGTGATGCTGTGTCGGCAGTACAATCAGCCACCTCTTGCCGGAGCGGTGCTGGGGGGCACAAGTGCTGTTGTAAGCTCATACATGGGATACTTCCTACGTAGACAGGTGAGCAAAGCGGGCAAAATTCCTGCTTTGGCCTGGGCAATGGCTGAGGACATGCTTGCCGTTCGCCTGGGACAGTTCGCAAAGTAGCTCTCCTCGATAGGCGTGCAGTTGACACGCTGTCACTGCATTAAGTGGAGGACGTGAGAGCAAACCAAAGCCGCTTGAGAAAGCAGTTCTCAAGCGGTTGTTGTCGCAGAAAGAAGCCCCCAAGTCTTGACATTGGGAATAGAGACTTGGATCATTATGAGTTGTGGCACCGCGGGATACGATGCCACTAAAGTTTGTCTATCAAAACATCACTTGCTCATCATTTCGCTTTGTACTATACTTAATTGCTGTGTCAATGACTCAGTAAAAATGATGAAAAGGGGTACGCGAAGAACATGAGCATGTCACGTGCTTTCATGCGAAAGCTCACCATCATTGCTCCGGTTATAATCGCTCTCAGTGTCCTACCTTGCGGCTGGGGATTGCCTTCAGCAAAAGCAGCTCCTCAGGGACACAAAATTTGGCTTCCTCTGGTTACGAATCCGGCACTGATCCACGGTATACAAGGTTCACCCGGCGAGCTCTATGCAGGCATTTTCTGGCGACGCATCGCCTATCCAACGTGCGGTTGGGGGACGCTCAAAGGTCAGGCACTCAGAAATACCATCGAGAATTATCATGCACATGGGATCCGTGTCTTGCTGACTGTTTGCCAACCTAGCAACAGTGCTCCAGACCGCTTCAGTTCAGCTCCTCTCATGGATGCTGCTAGCGGTGCTGCTGACGCTGTGCAGTGTGGCAACGAAGAGATGAAGAATAATGACCCGAGCGTCAGCTTTTTGTACTGGACGCCCAAGGACTTTGCCCGCCTATATGATCTATGTGAGCAGGCAGTGCATGCAGTGCGACCTGGTACTCCTGTCTTACTCGGTTCACTGGATCCGCATGTTGGCGGCA
>JAFAXQ010000002.1 GCA_019240835.1 Ktedonobacteraceae bacterium | reverse complement strand
CCTTCAACGAGACGGTAGGTTCAGATCATGGCTCGCTGTATGCCTATATAATCATTCTGAGTGCTTGTGTATTGGGTATTTTGCTTTCTCCTGCCTATCTCAAGCGCTTGAACCTTGTACATCAGGGCGAGTACTATGCTCTGACCTTGTTAGCTACGAGCGGCATGATGCTGCTTGCAGCAGCAACGAGCTTCCTGACTGTGTTTCTGGGTTTAGAGCTGCTCTCGCTGGCCCTGTACATCCTGTGCAGTTATGTGTCGCGCCGCAGGAGTTCACAAGAGTCAGGCATGAAATATTTTCTGCTCAGCTCGTTCGCCTCGGCATTCTTGCTCTATGGTATTGCGCTGACTTATGGAGCTACGGGTAACACATCATTTCAGGGCATTCTACGCTTCTTGCAGATGCAGGTACCAGCAATCGGTGCAGGCATACACCCAGGCATTATAGCAGCTTTTCCCACGCGTACACTGCTACTGGTGGCGATGGGACTGCTCATCGTTGGCTTCGCCTTCAAGCTGTCGGCTATTCCCTTCCAGGCATGGACGCCCGATGTCTATCAAGGTGCGCCTGCGCCCGTGACTGCATTCATGTCAGTGGGCACGAAGGCGGCGGCGCTCGTTGCCTTTGCACGCATCTTTGCCATCATGCTCTTCCCGGTGCAGTCCGATTGGCTACCGCTTGTGTGGGCCATCACTATTCTAACTATCGTCGGTGGCAACATTCTAGTTCTAGTGCAGAACAATCTTAAGCGTCTACTTGCCTATTCTAGCATCGCGCACGCTGGCTATTTGCTAATTGGTATTGTCGCGGCAACTGGAGCACCGCTGGGAACGAACTTTGTCAATCCGTCCCTAGCCGTCCGTGTGACGGGCTTGGCTGCTATTCTCTTCTATCTACTCTGCTATAGCTTCATGAACCTGGGCGCGTTCGGCATAGTCTCCATTTTAGAGCGAGTCGACAACTCTGGCAACGACGTGAAAGACTTGTGCGGCCTGTGGTATCGTCGTCCCGTGCTGGCTGGTCTACTCGCGTTCTTCTTGCTGGCGCTAGCAGGCTTCCCACCGCTGGCAGGCTTCGCGGCAAAATACTACCTGCTCTACGCGGCCTTGCAAGGGGCTCATCCCGAATTGCTGATTATCGGTGTACTAGCAAGCATCCTTGGTATATACTATTATCTGAGCATCATCACTAGCATGTTCATGGAGCAGGAGAACACTGTGGACTCTTTCTCTTTCAAGAAGGTTGAGGAACCATCCAACCAGCTCAACTGGATGACATGGACCTCTATCGGTATCGCTGCCTTAGGCACCCTAGCAATGGGCACAGTGTTGCCCTTCTGGCTGGTTGGCCTAGCACAGCATGCAGCACACACAATGTTACTATGGCTGTGACCTGGTAGGAGTCCAATGAATTGGACTCCCCCTGGTTTACTCTTTTTAGAGAGGAGTTAGAGATCATGAAGACCCAGCAAGTTGCCCCATATGGCTCCTGGAAGTCACCTATCACCTCCGAGCTTATCACTTCTGGCTCAATCAGATTAGCCTCAATCGTGCTCGATGGTCAGGACGTTTACTGGAGCGAGTCTCGCCCGACGGAGAAAGGTCGTACTGTTATCGTCTGCCGAGTAGTTGATGATAAGACGACGGATGTGATTCCGCCTGCGTTTAATGCACGCACACGTGTACATGAGTACGGTGGTGGAGCTTTCACTGCTTCTAATGGCGTTCTCTACTTCTCGAACTTCGCTGATGACCGACTCTATCGTCTCAGTCCAGGCTCAGAGCCGACACCGATTACTCCAGTTCGCCAATTGCGCTATGCCGATATGCTAGTCGACGTGCGGCGCAAGCTGCTGATTTGTGTGCGGGAAGATCATGAGGCAGAAGAAGGTCAAGCCACCAATACGCTGGTAAGTATTGCCCTTGATGGGGATAACGAGGGTGGCAGAGTACTTGTCTCTGGGAATGACTTCTATTCGTCACCGTGCCTTAGCCCTGATGGTACGAAGTTGGCCTGGCTGAGCTGGAACCATCCCAACATGCCATGGGATGGGACGGAGTTGTGGGTGGCCGAGGTGCAAGACGATGGCTCACTACGTGGAGCAACGTGTGTGGTCGGAGGGAACGGGGAATCCATCTTCCAACCGCAATGGTCCCCTGACAGTATACTGTACTTCGTCTCAGATCGTAGTGGCTGGTGGAATCTGTATCGCTTGAAGTATGGACAGATCGAGCCGTTGCACGAAAAAGCAGCGGAGTTCGGCTTGCCCCAATGGATCTTCGGCCAATCTACCTACGCGTTCATCTCACCTCAGCACATCGCTTGCCTGTATAATGAACAAGGTATTATACACCTGGCTCTGCTCGACACCAACACGGGCAGTCTCGAGGTAACCCAGACACCCTACACAGCCATGACGGGCATAAAAGCATCAGTTGAACGTGTGTTCTTTCTTGCTGCCTCGCCGAAGGAGGCGGCAGCAATTGTGCAACTCGACCTCGATACGCAGCAGATCACAGTGCTCAAGCGTTCAAGTAACGTCGCTGTGGATGCAGCCTATTTTTCTCTGCCAGAAGCTATAGAATTTCCCACCGAGCATGGGCGTACAGCCTTCGCCTTCTATTATCCTCCACACAATCCCGACTACAGTGCTCCCAACGATGAGCTTCCCCCACTCATCGTTATGAGTCATGGAGGACCAACTGCTACGGCGTCGAATGCGCTTGACCTGGAGAAGCAGTTCTGGACCAGCCGTGGTTTTGCCATTCTTGACGTAAACTACGGAGGCAGTACAGGCTACGGACGCGCCTATCGTGAACGGCTCAACGGGCAGTGGGGCATTGTCGATGTTGACGACTGCGTGAATGGCGCGAAATATCTGGTGCAGCGTGGCCTAGTAGATGGCAACAGGCTGGCTATCACCGGAGGAAGCGCTGGCGGTTACACAACCCTCTGCGCACTCACCTTCCGTGATGTCTTTAAAGTTGGTGCCAGTTACTACGGCGTAAGCGATCTGGAGAGCCTGGAAACGGACACACACAAGTTCGAGTCGCGCTATAGTGATAGCCTGATCGGTCCCTATCCCGAACAGCTTGAACTATACCGCCAGCGCTCACCCATCCACTTTAGCGAGCGCCTCGCGCACCCAGTTATCTTCTTCCAAGGACTCGAAGATGCAATCGTACCTCCCAATCAGGCTGAACGCATGGTCGAGGCACTGCGCGCTAAGGGTATCCCTGTCGCCTACGTCCCCTTCGCAGGGGAAGGACACGGCTTCCGCCAAGCTGAGAATATCAAGCGTGCCCTTGAGGGCGAGCTGTACTTCTACTCAAAAGTGCTGGGCTTCGAGCTAGCGGATCCGGTAGAGCCAGTGGATATTGAGAATATCTGAGAGCGCTTCTCTTCATTGTGTGCGAACTATGTAAGCAAGGGAGTAACTATCGACAGCCCTGCGCCGTCGACGAAGTGCTGTTTCTCTTGTAAGCTGACAAAACTAGAGTCCATTTTCAATCACTTTTTTGGCTCGCCCAGGCATAGCTCTCAGCCACCACCGTCCAAATCCAACGAAAACTAAGCGATCAAGAGCAATGCTAGTGTTTTTGGAACTACTTTGTCAAAAAAAGTCACGAGAGTTGCTGCATCTACTCATGTAGTGTGTTACACTATATGCAAGACGCAGCGTAGCGTTACATGTAGAAAAATTGTTCACATGTAGTCGCAGATCATTCATTGAGGGGCTTGGAGGTCTAAAATGCCCATCATCCTTGATCGCAGTGCCTGTTGCGATTTCAGCGAGACTACCTCGCATGAATGGCTAGTTGCAAATGGTATTGGCGGATATGCCGCAGGAACTGTCTCAGGTATGCTAACACGCATGGAGCATGG
>JAFAXQ010000144.1 GCA_019240835.1 Ktedonobacteraceae bacterium | reverse complement strand
GCTTCCCACTGGTTTGCGCTAGTCGCACCGCTTCCCTCTTAAACTCCGGCGTATAGGTCTTCTGAGTTTTCTGCATGCTCTCTTTCCTCCCTATAAGAATAGTAGATCCGAAGATTTCACTACTCTACAAAAGTGGTGAAAGCTCACTTGAGCAGATGGATGCAGCTCTTCGTGCTCTCTTTGAGCAATGGGGAATGATCGGACCAACAGCTCTGGGTCATTGTAGCGCAGGGCTCTGTGTTCGTCCCAACAATCGTGCGCTTTGCCTGGGTTGTCCGCATCTCGTCCCGCATTATCGAAATCTGCCCAAAGCCAAAACATGGCGTCAGCTCTATGTCCTGCAAGCACAACTACATGATGAGCATGGGCATACCGTCGATGCCCGGCAGGCCAGACAAATGATCCAGCATCTCGACGATATCGTGACCATCATGCAGATTCAAATACGCACTCGCCAGGATGGAGGCTATCTGTCTTTTGTCGATACACTCCTCCCGGCCCAAGAGGAGGAAGGAAGCGAATGATGATGGGTGCTTCTGACGATCCCTACGCCCACCTGCGTGCGAATGCGGCAGCCCAGAAACAGACGACTGTTGATCGTCTCAGTCAGGCAATCGCACAGCTTGAGGCTGAGGGCCGCCCGGTGAATACCTTCACCATTAAAGAGGTAAGCGGGATGAACTACATGATCTACTACCGCAACCGAGAAGCTTTCCAGCTGTTCCAGGAACACAGCACCCATCTGCGCAAAGAACGCGAACAGGAACAAGCAAAGCACCAAGCGACCAGCAGTGGCAGATCACGAAAAGCGAAAAGGGGTCAGGCCATTATCCACACGGTCAAGGTGTCGTCGCGCGATCCACTGCTCGACTACAAGCGCCCGCGCCTGGTCGAACTCTTGCACGAGGCTCGGGCTGAACGCGATGAGGCGAAACAGCAATTACGTGCGGAGCGAGTTGAGGCTGAGCAGCAGTCGCAAGCAAAACTGGCCGATTTAGAACGACGTTATCACAAGCTCCTTCAAGAACACGCCCAATGTGGCGTGACCATGGCGAAACTGGAAGCCCAGGTCGCCGAATATCTTGCCTTTATGGAACGCTTTCGTACGGCTCTGCACCGAGAGGAGCATGGGTCACAGCAGTAACAAGCCTTTCAAAGCGATCTTTTCGCTTCAAAAAGGGACGGATTTCCTTTCTGGTTGTGGTATATTTGAATTGTTTACTTTTGATAGATCTCTCCCCAAGGGAGGCTCGGGCATGGCTGAGGGATTCACGCCAATTGAAATGTTTTGTTGCTACGCTCGCGAAGATGAAACGTGGCTGCGCAAACTGGAAACGCACCTGAGCCTGCTCAAGCGGCAAGCTCTCATTTCCCTGTGGTATGACCGGCTCATTCTCCCTGGGGCCAATTGGGCCAAAGCTCTTGATACCCATCTGGAAACGGCTTCAGTCATTCTGCTACTAGTAAGTAGCGACTTCTTTGCTTCTGACTACAGCTATGGCATCGAGATGAAGCGCGCCTTAGAGCGAGAAGCTGCCGGGGAAGCGCGTGTTATCCCCATTCTGGTGCGCCCGGTGGACTGGAAAGGCGCTCCCTTTGCGCATCTACAAGCCCTTCCCACTGACGCCAAAGCCATCACATCCTGGCAAAACAAAGACACTGCCCTAGCTGATGTCGCCGCTGGCATTCGCCGAGTAATCGTCGAAGATCTGCCACAACTCACAGCTTCTGCTCCTCGTGCGGCTTTGCCAAAAATCTGGAATGTTCCCTACCCGCGCAACCCTTTCTTTCTGGGACGTGAGAGCGAACTGCTCCGGATACGTCAGAA
Source organism: Ktedonobacteraceae bacterium (assembly GCA_019240835.1). Lineage (GTDB taxonomy): Bacteria > Chloroflexota > Ktedonobacteria > Ktedonobacterales > Ktedonobacteraceae > JAFATZ01. Next base: position 3,754 of record JAFAXQ010000144.1, on the reverse strand, counting down.
CCTGCAAACTGGTCAGGCCACCGCCCTCTCGCAACCACAGGCCATTAGCGGACTGGGTGGGATTGGCAAGACCCAACTCGCTCTGGAGTATGCCTATCGCTACCACCAGGATTACACAGCGGTCTTGTGGGCACGCGCTGAAAGCACCGATGCATTGATCTCTTCCTATGTGACATTTGCAACCTTGCTGCAACTACCAGAGCATGAGGCGAAAGAGCAAGAGGTCACAGTACAGGCCGTTAAGACCTGGTTGCAGACCCATCGGGACTGGCTACTGATCCTGGATAATGCCGACGAGTTGACCCTCCTCCCAGATTTCCTTCCACCTAGCTTGGGAGGACACCTGCTCCTGACGACACGTGCGGCAGCGACCGGACGATTAGCGCATCGGCTGGAACTGGACACGTTGCTTCCTGAACAAGGGGCGTTGTTCCTGCTGCGCCGCGCCGCGCTCATTGAACCTTTTGCAGAACTGGTGCAAGCTTCTCAGGGGGAGCAGGAACTGGCAATACACATCTCACAGCAATTCGGGGGCTTGCTGCTCGCATTGGATCAGGCCGGAGCCTATCTGGAAGAAACTGGAACTGATCTGATCGGTTATTGGCAGATCTATCAACAGCAGCGGGCCAACCTGTTACAAGAGCGCAGGAAACTAGTAGCCGATCATCCAGACTCGGTGGCTACTACTTGGTCTCTCTCCTTCCAGAGTGTTGAACAGAAGAATGCGGCCGCTGCTGAACTACTGTGCCTATGCGCATTTCTCGCTCCTGATGCCATTCCTGAAGAGATACTGATGGAGGGAGCATCCTCACTTGGACCGGTGCTCGCTCTGGTCGCTACGGATGCTTTTCAACGCAATCAGGCGATTGAAGCCTTGCGAGCCTATTCGCTGATCAAACGTGATCCGAAAGGCAAGACCCTCTCGATTCATCGGCTAGTACAGGCTGTGCTCCAGGACCGGCTCTCGGAAGAAGAACGACGCATCTGGAGAGAACGAGCGATGCTGGCAGTCAATGCGGCCTTTCCCCGTCCGACGTCTGGCAACTTGCTTCAATGTGAGCGGATGCTCTCGCAGGCACTGTTCACCGGGCAGTCGATTGAGCAGGATCAGTTCAGAGGTAAGGAGGCAGGACATTTGCTCCAGAAAACAGCGCTCTATCTTACAGTTGGTTGGCGTCTTGAGGAGGCGGAGCCACTCTACCGGCGAGCGTTGCTCATTCTGGAGCAACAATTGGGACCGGAGCATCTTGACGTAGCCCAATTGCTTACAGATATGGCATCCTTCTACTCCAGGCCCGGTAGTCCATTTGTCAAAGTGGGACCGTTCTACCAGCGAGCGTTGCCCATTCTAGAGCAGCATTTGGGGCCCGAGCATCCTGACGTAGACCACGTGCTCCTGATGCTGGCGATTGAGTACCGTTTCGACCATAAATACGAAGAAGCGGAATCGTTCTACCAAAGAGTGCTGCACATCTGGGAGCAGCAGAAGGGACCAGAGCATCCTGTCGTGGCCAACCTACTTAACGATCTGGCAGAACTCTACTTGTTGCAGGGCAAGTACGAGGAAGCGGAACCGCTCTTCCAGCGAGCGTTGCCCATTCTGGAGCAGCATTTGGGGCTGGAGCATGTCCGTGTGATCACCCTGCTCAGCTATTTGGCGTTTTTATCCTCTCGGCTGGGCAAGTATGAGAAAGCGGAACTGTTCCGCCAGCTATTGTTGCACATCGAGGAGCAACAGAATGGACCGGAGCACCCTGATGTGGCACGCTCGCTCAACACACTGGCAGCTCTTTACTGTGAGCAGGGCAAGTATGCGGAGGCCGAGCCTCTCCTTCAAAGAGCGTTGTCCATTCTAGAGCAACAGAAGGGACCAGCGGACTTTGAAACAGCAGAAACGATGCATGACCTTGCACAACTTCGTGAAGTGCAGGGTAACTGCGAGGAGGCGAGAGCCTGGTATGCCCGTGCCCTAGCAATTCGCGAGCAGGCACTTGGAGCGCACCATCCCAACACGACGGAAACACGCACGCGCCTCATCGCCTTGCTCCACGCAATGGGGCTACATGAGCAAGCGGCCCAACTTGAGGCGGCTCAGTCTGAGCCATGAATGACTTCTAAGTGTTTACAACAGATGGACAAAATCGCTCTTTTCTGCTCAAGACTAAGAAATTTTGAGTCTATTGGCTCCGGCTGGAAGAAATGGCTGGAGTATCACCCTCTGGTTGCCAACTACGCGCGTGGTGATATTGACCCAGCGTTTGCCACGAAGTACCGGCTACCGATCCCGAAGCACGCGCCATTCACTATTGACTACACGTTTGAAGACACATCCCATCACTACCTGCCCGATGCGGTAGGGACGTTGACGAACGGGCAGCCGTTCATTGCCGAGGCGGGTATGGAGGATGACAAGCGGGGAGATCGCAACCTTGCCAAAGCGGAGGCAGCACGAAGGCTTGCTCGTCTTCAACAGGGCAGTTTCTGGATTGGCACCGAGCGCACCCTGACCAAACGTCGCTCCTACAACCTGGTCTTTTTGCATGCCAGGCGGAAAGTGTTTCCCGCCTTCGCTGACGTTGCCCCTGCTCTGCAAGAAATCTGGCCTTGGGGAGAAGTCGCCAGCGTCGAAGAGGTGGCAAGCAGACTTTCACACCAGTTTCCCGTCGATCTGGTGGAAGCGACGATCTGGAAGGTGGTAGGAGATAGCGCAGCAGCTGGGCATCTGTTGGTCGATCTAGAGCAATTCACGCTTGATCGCACGCTTCCTCTGGCCTTGCTCCCACCTGATGCCACGCCAATTCTCCCGGCTCCTCTGCCCGATACGCTTGAACCCATGCCGATGCAGGATGTGGCAACGGTTTCGTCTGAACCGGCTCGGCTTGTTCCAGGTCCGACGTTTGATGCCTCCCGGCTTCCATCACCACAACGCGAGCAATTTCACCGCAATCTGCGAGCAGTGGAGCTCGTGTTGGCCGGTGCCACCCAAACCAGTGTCGCAGAATCGGAAGGCATTCCCCGTTCGACACTGGGACGCCTGGTCAGGCGAACGAGGGTTCTCGGTCAGATCGCCTGTGTGCCTCGTGGAAGCTATCACAGGCGATCTGCCATGCATCCGGCCTTCGCTGAGTGTATCCGTCGGCTGTACCTGTTCCCAACACGCTTGACGATGACCGCGATCCGTGAGCATACCGAAATGCAGCAGGTGGCAGCACGCTTATCAAAGGAAACCGGCACAGCAGTCACACTTCCCTCCTACGATCAAGTGCGCAGGGAGATCCATCAGCTAGCGCTTCAGCCAGATCTGGTAGCGATGCGCGAAGGGGCTAAATCGATTCCTCGCGAACGCTCCTCTGCCGAGTCCTTTGCCCTCTCCATTCCGGCTCCAGCTCTGCTGACTCAGGTCGATGAGCATACGATGGACCTGTACGTCGTGACTCCCTCTGGGGAAACAGTGGCCAGCCGTATCCATGCAGCAGTGCTCATCTGTGTCAAAACGACAGCGATCCTCGGCGCAGTTCTGGCCTTGGGGCCACTCAAGGAAGAGGACTATATGCGCCTAGTCAAGGTGAGCATGGAGAGGAAGGATCACCTGGTCGGCATCAATGGATGTGAACATGCTTGGCCCTGTTTTGGTTTTAACCATATTACGACGAAGTGGGGTGAAACCAGGTTAGTGGCTGCCTTTTCCTAGAAAATGGTAGTTTGTATTAGTCTTGGCCAACCACTTTGAAACTGCCCAGTACTCAGAATGCCT
>JAFAXQ010000057.1 GCA_019240835.1 Ktedonobacteraceae bacterium | reverse complement strand
ACCCGGCGCAAGATCCGCACGGTGACCCCATTCCCAGCAAAATGGGCACGGTGGTTGTCACGCCAACGCTGCCGCTCGCTCAACTGCTACCGGGACAGCAAGCCATCGTGCAGCGAGTGAACGATGATGATCCGGAACTACTGCGTTACCTTACAAGCCTAGGGTTGGTGCCCGGTGTCATGCTGTGCATGGAATCGGTTGCTCCTTATGGAGGTGTGTGTACCGTGTGTATTGGAACGACGGTGCATGCCATTGGCGACGCAGTGACTAGGCACGTTCTCGTGCGCCCTATTGCCGATGAGACGACAGGCAGAACAATGTCTGCCACAAGTGGAGGAGAATTGAATGAGGACTTATCCAGCACAACCGATGGAGGGTGTGAGTCTTGATGATCTGTCTGAAGAAGAGGATAAAACCAGGGCAGCCGCACGTGCGGCCTTAGATGGGCGCAGTCATGGTGTGCGTGCCATCCTACCTTTTCTGGGTCCAGCCTTTATCGCCTGTGTGGCCTACATCGACCCCGGCAATTATGCCACCAATATCCAGGGGGGTAGCGCCTTTGGCTACAACCTGCTGTGGGTCATTGCTCTTGCTAACCTGATGGCGATGTTGTTACAAACGATGTCGGCAAAGCTAGGGCTGGCAACGGGGCATAACCTGGCGGAAATGTGTCGCAAGCAGTTTCGTCCATCCGTTGTATATACCATGTGGGTCGTCTCAGAGGTTGCGGCAATGGCAACCGATCTTGCCGAGTTTCTGGGCGCTAGTATTGCCCTCAACTTATTGTTTGGCCTTCCCTTGCTCTATGCTACACTCATTACCGGAGTCGTCACTTACCTCATCTTGCTGCTGGAGCAGCGGGGCTTCCGTCCGTTAGAGGCGGTTATCACATCCCTCGTTGGGGTGATTGCAGTATGTTATGTTATCGAGACCTTCTTCTCTCGTCCTGACTGGGGCCAAGTTGGCTTCCACACGGTGGTGCCTTGGCTAGGGGGCAGCCAAAGCGTGCTCTTTGCGGTTGGTATTATCGGAGCCACGGTCATGCCGCATGTGATCTACCTGCATTCCTCTCTGACGCAAAAACGCCTTATCCCGCGTAGTGAACAGGAAGCACGGCGCATCTTCCGCTGGAGCATTCCCGATGTGGTGATTGCGATGGGCCTAGCGGGACTGGTCAATATGGCGATGCTTTACATGGCTGCAGCGACCTTCCATGCTCATGGGCGTAGTGATATAGCTGATATCAACACGGCCTACCAAACCCTCACCCCTTTGCTGGGAGGAGCAGCCAGTTTTGTCTTTGCAATTTCGTTGCTCGCCTCTGGTCTCTCCAGTTCCACCGTCGGCACAATGGCGGGGCAAGTCATCATGCAAGGCTTTGTGGGCTTCACTATTCCCATCTGGGTGCGGCGTGTAGTCACAATGCTCCCTGCCGTGATCGTCGCCATAATCGGCTTGAATCCGACCAATACGCTAGTGATCAGTCAAGTAGTGCTCAGTTTCGCCTTACCCCTGCCAGTGATTACCCTGATCATGTTTACGCGTCGCCGCGACCTGATGGGTACATTGGTGAACAAACCGCTCACCACTTGGGCGGCCATTGCTTGTGGTGTGGTCATTCTCGGCCTCAACGTATGGTTGCTCTACTCGACCTTTGCCCCGTTGTTGGGCTGATGGAAAGAGGGAAGAGGTGGTGGTGCGGGCGTCGCCCGCACCACCACCTCTTCCCTGGCTACCCGACAATATCAGTTTTTCTTTGATCTTCCATTATGCTGATCACAAAGCGATCATTGGCCGATGCCGGGGACATCTTACTCTGCTACGGAGCTTGAAATATGTGTATTACGCATATTGCAAAAATTGGACTAGCTTTCTTGGACCTCCGATTTTGTGATATAATCCTCCACAAGGTAACTACTGTAGGGATTGCCCACTAAGCAAACATCTGGTGGACAAGGTACTAAAGCCAAAGAACTGCTTTCTGCTTGCCTAGCTAGGCTTGATCCAAATGAATACATCGATGCTGTAGAACAGGTCGAAAAAACCTTATCCGCCTTCCCAAGTACCGATTCAGGCTCGATCCTTTGAAGAGAGGTCACATGTTCAACGAACGAGAGAACGCTGCTATCGCTATACTCGACTTTGGTTCTCAATTTACCCATCTTATTAGCCGTCGTTTGCGTGATGCTCACATCTATTGTGAGATATTTCCTCCAGATATAGCAGTTGAAGATTTGGAGGCAAAACATGTCCAGGGCTTGATTCTTTCGGGAGGTCCAGCCAGTGTCTATGAAGAGAACGTTCCTCAATTCAACGAGGCTATTCTTGGCATGGATGTACCCATTTTAGGAATTTGTTATGGCTATCAGTTGATGACGAAGTTGTTAGGTGGTAACGTTGTTCCTCTTCCAACGAAAGAGTTTGGTGGGGCGGAAATAGAGCTTAAGGGTCAGTCTTTACTCTTTAAGGGATTGCAACACACGCAAACAGTTTGGATGAGTCATGGAGATTCTGTCGCCGCATTACCACTAGGCTTCTCTCAAATTGCGTCAACAGTAAATTGTCTCAATGCTGCTGCTGAGAACACGAGCCAGAAACGTTATGGTATCCAGTTTCATCCCGAAGTGGCTCATACCAAGCATGGTCAGATGATGCTCGTCAACTTTGCTGTGGAGATTTGCCGCTGTCAAGCTAATTGGGACATGGGCACTTATCTGGAAATGTCAGAAAGACGCATCAAGCAGGTTGTGGGTGGTCGGAATGTGTTTTTGCTAGTGAGTGGTGGTATCGACTCAGTTGTTGTCTTTCTCCTCCTCAATAGAGTACTTGGGCCTTCGAGAGTGAAAGGGCTGTTTATCAACACTGGCCTTCTCCGTCCAGGAGACACAGAGATGGTGAAGCAGCTTTTTGCCGACTGGGGACTTGAAAATTCCCTAGCAGTAGATGCATCTGCCGAGTTTCTTACGGCACTAAGAAAAGTGTCTGACCCAGAACAGAAGCGAAAAATTATAGGACAGACATTTTTAACAGTCAAAGACCGTATGATGTCGGAGCTTGGACTAGAATCAGAGCATTGGGTACTCGCACAAGGAACCATTTACCCCGATATTATTACAAGCGGCGGTAGCAAGCATGCTTACATAATCAAGACACATCACAATGCGCTGCCTTCATTAAATAATATGGAGGTGCTCGAGCCACTCCGCTATCTGTATAAAGATGAGGTGAGAAAGCTTGGGAAAGAGCTTGGCCTACCGCACGAATTTATCTGGAAACATCCGTTTCCTGGCCCAGGAATTGGTGTCCGTATTGCAGGTATTCTTACCGAAGAGAAGATTTCACTCTACCATAAACTCGATGAGATTGTGCTTCGTCATCTGCATAATTCTGGATGGTATGAGACCCTCTGGATGGGTTTCCCCATTCTTGTTGACATGTGTGAGTCCTCTCAGGCTGACTTTCTGTTTCCCCAGGATTCACTGGATACTATAACTAAAGCGACATACCATCGATTAGAACAATCCAATGTCCCTTTCGATAGTCTCAATACATCTGTTTTGCCAATACGGAGTGTTGGGGTGAAAGGAGACTATCGGACGTATGAGCATCCCGTTGAATTGCGTGTTGAATATCGAGGTCAGCGATGCCATATCCCACATCAGTTGACGGAGGATATCAGCAGGCAGATCGTGAACCGGACCCCGTTAATTAACAGAACGTTGCTGACACTCGCTTGGTCTGGCGATCCTAAAGATTGGAAGCGGGTTGCTATTCTACGGATGTTGTTAAGCGTGGACACTTTAACGTCGGATTGGGCAAAACTGGAACATGATTTGCTTGATACAATGGCCTCTGAGATTATGTCTCTGAACGAGGGCATAGACGCAGTTCTTTTTGATGTGACTCAAAAGCCTCCTAGTACTATGGAGTGGGAATAATGTGACGGATAGTGCTGACTTAGTATTCCTTTAGACTGATACATTGAAGCAGATGGACAGGAGGGACAAGTCATGTCTGCGAGCAAGAACGAAGGACCGTTGCTCAGTAACTGGTAATTGCCCTACCAACCAAGTGAGCAGGTTTTGCCCTCAATCATGAGCAGCACACCTCTTCAATACCCGAGAACTTGCTCTGCAAGCGGCTCATGGGACTCGAGACTTGTAAATTTACGGCAGAAGGAGAACTGGTATGGAAAACCAAACCCACGGAACCACATCGACCCGCTTTGCTCTCCGTCCCTTCCACATCAACGTGCCGGAAGCGGAGCTTAGCGAGTTGCGCAGGCGCATCAACGCGACCAGGTGGCCCGAACGGGAAACGGTCACGGATGCGTCGCAGGGCGTGCAGTTGGCGACGACTCAGGCACTCGTGCGCTATTGGGCGACGGATTACGATTGGCGCAAGTGCGAGGCGAAGCTGAAGGCCCTGCCGCACTTCATGACCGAGATCGATGGGCTCGACATTCATTTCATCCACGTTCGCTCGAAACATGAACAGGCGTTGCCGCTCATCGTCACACACGGCTGGCCCGGCTCGGTCATCGAGCAGTTGAAGATTATCGATCCACTGACCAATCCCACGGCCTATGGCGCGAGCGCATCGGATGCGTTCCATCTGGTGATCCCGTCGTTGCCGGGCTACGGGTTTTCAGCCAAACCGACCACGACCGGCTGGGACCCCATCCGTATCGCACGTGCCTGGACCGTGCTGATGAAGCGCCTCGGATACACCCGGTTTGTGGCCCAAGGCGGCGATTGGGGGAACGCGGTCACAGAGCAGATGGCTCTGCAGGTGCCGCCGGAATTGCTGGGCATCCACACCAACATGCCTGCTACTGTTCCACCCGACATTGCAAAGGCACTCCAGTACGGCGACCCGCCGCCATCCGGCCTCTCAGCCGACGAAAGACACGCCTACGAGCAGTTGGACTTTTTCTATAAGCACGGCACAGGCTACGCCAGCGAGATGGGGAACCGCCCGCAGACGCTCTACGCGATTGCGGATTCACCCGTTGGCCTGGCAGCTTGGATGGTTGACCACGACGCGAGCAGTTACGCGCTCATCGCACGCGTCTTTGACGGTCAGACTGAGGGCCTGACGCGAGACGACATCCTCGACAACATCACGCTCTACTGGTTGACGAACACGGGGATTTCTTCGGCTCGCCTCTATTGGGAAAATAAGCTCGCTTTCTTCGACGCCAAGAACGTCTCCATCCCGGTTGCCGTGAGCGTCTTTCCAGACGAGATCTATGCAGCCCCGCGGAGTTGGGCAGAGCGGGCGTATCCCAAACTCATACATTATAATAAGCTCGACAAAGGCGGGCACTTTGCGGCGTGGGAGCAGCCGCAACTCTTTTCAGAAGAGGTTCGTGCGAGCTTCAGATCACTGCGCTAATCGGAGAGGGGGATGATGGGCACACAGTGCGCCCGTCGTCCTGCACCACAGCAGAAACGCTGTACGCGTTGGCCGATCTGTCAATGATCCTATTGACTGGTTGGTCGACACTCGTCCAAGAAGGGAACGCTCATGTCTCAGACAACCCCCAGTGCCGCTGGGCCTCTCACCTAGCTGGTCGCTTCCCAGGCCACGTAGCGAGACTTACGCGCAGCGATGCTGGCGTCTCGCATGGTGCAGACGCCAGCATCGCTGAGACATCCAAACAACGGCGTTGACGTTGACGACCAGGGCAACGGCACGGCTACCGAAGAGCGGCTGTATCAACTGATCCGACAACCCCAGCCCATTGCTGATCGGCACTTCGAGATCGAGTTTCTCGATGCGGGCGTGGAGGCTTTTGCGTTCACGTTCGGCTGATCCACGAAAAACAAGGCCTGAGGCCTATTGTCGCTTGATCCATCTTGGTACCGTGGGGCAGGCAGTCAGTATCACATCGCTATGGCGAGCGGCACGCTTGCCTTTTTCCTTGCTGAGCATCTGCTCTTCCACAGGCTGCTTAATCGCTACGTGGAACCAACAAAGCGCTCACACGCAAACGTAGCTTGTCGAGTGCTTGCAACGTTTCATCTCGCTGCTGCGACGGCTCGACGACCCAGGGCACCAAACGACAAAAGGTCTGCACCGCCGTATCAATCGCACTGACTTCCACCTCAGTCAGCCAAAGGTGTGCTCCGTCTTCGTTAGCTCGTAGCACCTTGTCTAGCCGGAAACGCACAGTTTGCAGTACCTCAATCAAGTTGCTGCGCTCCCGCGAGGGCTGGACCGCGTTACGCAAAAACGTGAGGTAACCCCCAATAGCGGTATAGAGCGCCTTGAACTCGTTTGGATGCAAAGGAACAGTGTTTTGCTTGCTCATAGCAGTCCCTGCTCTTCTAACTGATAGAGTGCCCTAGTGATGCGTGGCACCACGTCCCCTTGTCTGACGAGGTGTCGACCGCGCTCTATGTATAAATAGACAAACAGAAAGCGCACCCCCGAAGCATCCGAGAGTGCCTTCAACTGACGAAAGCGCTCTCGGTTCTGCCACAGCATGGCTGGGGTAGGAAGAGCAGGAGGGATCACCGCAAGGGGTTGTGTGTTCTGCTCGTATATGTCATGGCCCTCGGGATAGCTACACCAAGGCTCAAAGGGTGGTGGTTTCTTCTTCATCACTCACGCTCTTTCCAGGGCTTGCGCTACGAGCTTAATGGCCTTGTCTTCTCCGATCAACTGTTGTAATTCATCTTGGATGATCCCCATGTTTTCCATGCGAGCGGTGATAAAGGCATGCTGCGCCGTTCCGTATGCTAAGCCTGACATGCCTCGTTTTGCCGCTTCATACTCCAGGGTGATTTGCTGCATCAGTCGCGCTACTTCACTTATGCATTCTGGATTTCTCACGAAATACTTTCCTTTCATCTTGGTTGACAACTATGCTTGTGTTATGGCATACTACTCGTGGGACACTTTAGCACCCCACGAGTGACTATAGCAGAGGTGAGGAGCAGCGTTTATATTTTTCCAGTGCGCTGTTTCATGTGGTGATATGACGTTCCTCCTCTCGATCTCCAAGGTGATTTGCGGCATGAGCCGCGCTAGTTCACTGTTGTTGGTGTTCGTACTCCAGGGCGATTTAAAAGCCGCCTTGACTCTGTACGGCAGTGATTGTCAATCACTGCCGTAGTAAGACATACTGAAAGTAGGCAAGTTGGGAGGCTCGACTACTTCCAAGATACGTCCAACCAAGGAATAAGGGAACCTGGAAGACATATCTCGCTTCGAGTGTACAGTCATATCCTCAACAGCGGAAGGGACACGTCTTCCCTTTCGTACGTGAGGTGTCTGCTAGAACACTGGAAAAACAGTCTCAGGACAGGTGTCTGCACTTGTCCCGCTTGTGTGGGAACAAGGGACATCTGCTCCATAAGAGTGTTGAAGACATAAATACAGAGAAGGACGACTTGCCATGCTCACAGGAGA
>JAFAXQ010000277.1 GCA_019240835.1 Ktedonobacteraceae bacterium | reverse complement strand
GCAGTAGCGAGAGAATGGCCTATTTCTGATTTGGTAGCACTCATGGGAACCTCATAGGCATGCTTGCCTAGCGCTTGCTTGATTGCTCTTGTCTCAGTTTGGTCGTTTTGATTCGTGGAACTGGCGTGCGGGTTAATATAGTGAATGTTTTCTGGTGCTACTCTGGCTTCGCTCATCGCTTGCTTAATGGCCCGAGCTAAGTGGGGCGCTATCGCTGGCTTGAGGCTGACCATGTGTGTGGCATTACTCGTCAGGCCAAAACCAGTAATTTCTGCATAGATGTGAGCACCTCGGTTGACGGCGTGGTCTCGCTCTTCAAGGAGGAATGCTCCAGCTCCTTCGCCCATCACAAAACCGCTGCGCTTCTTGTCAAATGGACGCGAAGCGCGCTGTGGCTGGTCGTTGAAGCCAGTCGCTAAGCAGTGGATGACATCACATCCCCCGAATCTGGTAGGAGCGATGGGAGCTTCGCTTGCTCCTGCAAGCATGATTATCGCATTACCGTCTCGTATTGACTCATATGCATAGCCAATGACATCTACGCCACTGGCACAGGCTGAGGATATGGTGTCGCACGGTCCATGCACGCTGAACAACTGAGCAAGAAGCAGAGTTGGGGCATTGCAAATCCAATCCAGGTAGAACTCAGGAGGAATTTTCGCTGGATCAACTGTTTCACTCCCGTTTTGCGTTGCTAGACAATAAGCAGCTTCAGTGGCTTGCGCTGGACCGACAGCGCTGGTAAATGCAATGCCCCAGTGGTCACGTATAGCAGCAGATGATACATCCAACTGAGCATCACAGACTGCTTGTAACGCCGCCGCCACCGCGAACTGCACATAGCGATCACGCCGACGAATATGAACAGGTAACTGTTGGGCTTCTTCAAACTGCTCAACTTCTGCAATCACCTGTGAGGCAAACTCAGCTCCAAGACGCTCGAAGAGATCACAATGGGTGATGTCCTTGAGCGACTTTACAGCAGAACGGCCAGAGATCAGTCCATGCCAAAAAGCGTCTATCGAGTTTCCGAGAGGGCTGACCACACCCATTCCGGTGATAACGACTCTACGCATCGTTTCTTCGTTCAAAATGTGTATCCTTCACTTCTTTGACCAGATACAAACGATCCTTCTGTAAGAACTATATGCCCGTCATCTATGTTCTGTATTTCCATCACTTAGTATGGAGTAGGAGGCAATGTTTGTCAAGTAGTTTTTGTACTCTTTCTTGTATCTAACCTGCTTTGTATATATATTTTATACAAGAAGTTATATGAAACTTGTGTAACAAATATGATAATAAATACATAATAAGTGAAACACACTAATGTTGCAAGTTTGTGTTTTTCAGTTCCAGCACCTTCATCTCCAGAGGCGCTACGCGTACATTTTGTGCTTGACAGGGGTAACATCGTAGCCTATACTTTTAAGGATAGAAAGCTGAAGTAAGTGTGAAGAAATGTTTGTAGATGCTCTGACGCTGACTGCAATTGCCGATGAGTGGCGCGCATTGCTCATTGGGGCGCGTATCGATACTATTATCCAGCCCACAGAACACGCTATCGCGATACAGTGCTATGCTCGCGGGGACCAGAGGCAGAGCGGGCACAATCATTGGCTCTACCTCTCTGCTCATCCACAACTGGCTCGTGCGCATATCACTGCTCTCAAGCCAGCCAAAATTGTCAGCGAGCCTCCGCCGTTCGTGATGCTGTTGCGCAAGCACCTGGAGGGAGCGCGTATTGGGTCGATAACGCAACCACGCTGGGAGCGTGTGCTGGAAATCGTTGCCGACTACTGCAGTAATCCTGTCAGTGAGCAGCGCGTCTACTTTCGTCTCATCATCGAAATTATGGGGCGTCTGAGTAACATTATCCTCTGTAATCAGAATGGACTGATTCTGGGCAGTCTTAAGCGGGTAAGCGCAGAGGTCAATCGCTACCGCGTGATTGCCGCAGGCGTGCCATATGTTCCACCGCCGCCGCAACAGCGCACGTTGGCAGATCAAACGCTGCCTCGGCTGGAGCCGACTACCCTTACTGCTACCCAATTGGCTGAGTGTGCTGCAGACAGCTTAGATGATGAGGTCTTTTTTACCGAACGTCTGCGTGGGCAAGGATCACAGACTAGTACGGAGCTGGTTGACAACGAGCCGCAGTTGAGCAGTGCAAAAAAGCGCAAGCGTTCCTCTGAGCAGCCGAAACTATGGCAATTGCTCACACAGCATGTGCTAGGTGTGAGTCCTCTGCTAGCGCGTGAAGCCGTCCACCGTACAACAGAAGATGTCGAGACAACAACGCTGCAGACTGACAAGCGTGTCTGGGAGGAACTGGCTTGGAACATACGTAACCTGGCGGCTCTCTATGACACTCACAAGTGGCACCCTCAACTCGTTGAGCGGGCGCATGCCGACGATCAAACTCAAACACTGCCTCTTGCTTTCGCTGTCTACGTATTGCAACAGTACTCTCATATAGTGGGTGTGGTGGTACGTCATATGCCCTCGGTGAATGGACTTCTCGATGAGTACTATGCACGTGCCGAGTGGCGCGATGCGATGGAGGGTGTACGCGCACCTATACGTAAAGTACTGCAGGCACAGCGAGAGCGTTGTGTGCGTAAGGCCACCTTGCTGCAACAGGAACTGGCAGTCTCAGAAGAAGCGGCCCGTTGTCGCCTACAAGCCGACCTCTTGCTTGCGTATCAGCATGAGGTGCAACAAGGCCAGAGTAGCGTAGCGTTGCAAAACTTCTCGGATGACGATTTGGTGACGATTCCGCTGGACCCGCGCTTTGACGCTGTAGGCAATGCTAACCGACTCTATCACAAGTATCACAAACTGCGCCGTGCGCTTGAACTCGTTCCGGCTCAGATTGAACACAACGCTACAGAACTGGCAACGCTAGAACAACTCCTGGCCGATCTGATGCTTGCCGAGACGCCCACGGAGGTGGCACTTGTCAAAGCCGAAGCTCAAGTGGCTGGCTATATACGTGGGAAAGTCGCTTCGCAGCATCACAAAGCGGACAAGAGGGGGAAGGGAGGCAAGCAAAACAAGCCTGTTGCTCCTGGTGGGGGTGTGCCCTTGCATGTGCAGAGTCGTGACGGCTTCACCTTGCTCATTGGCAAGAACAGCCGACAAAACGAGGAGGTGACATTTCGCCAAGCGAGGGCCAACGATATCTGGCTGCATGCTCGTGGCGTTCCTGGGGCACATGTCATCATCAGGGCGGCTGGCAACGAAGTGCCACGTGCTACTCTAGTGCAAGCTGCTCGTCTTGCAGCTTATTATAGTCAAGCACGGGGCAGTACGAACGTACCCGTGGACTACACGCTGCAAAGACATGTACGGCACATGAAAGGTGGCGGCCCCGGTATGGTCGTGTATGATAAGGAGAAAACGATATATGTGGAAGGCCTATCTGCCCCGTGATGAGCCAATGCCCATCTCTTCTCGGTACTTTGTAACGGTGCGGCGAGCAAGCGGTGTACCTTGAGCCGTAAGCAGCCGCGCCAACTCTTCGTCGCTCAGGTGGTGTTTGGGGTCCTCTGCTTGAATCAGGCTACGCAGAATATCTTTGACGGCCAGTGAGCTGTCAAAGAAATCTGCGAAGGGAATAAGGTGACCGCTAGGTAGGAGTGTATACTTGTTCGCTGTGGCACGACTGACTGTCCCTTCATCAAGTGCTAACTGCCCTGCCACCTGCGCACGGGTAAGGGTACGCAGGTAACGTCTACCTTTCTCTAGAAACTCACGTTGAAAGTCTATGACAAACTCGGTGATGCGTTTGAGGATGTACCAGCGTCGCTGTATGCGATCTACGAACAACCTAGCACGGTTACGGTAGAAATGCACGTAGTATTGCATATTGTCCATTTTTATCTCATCCGCTTGTTGAACGGGACAATGTGTCTTGATGTTGAAGTGATAGCGCTTCTCTTCGATAAGTTCTATCTCAAAACCGAAATTACTGCTGCGAATAATGACATCGGGGCGGATATATCGTGCTTCACTGCTATGACGTGCGTAGCAGGTGCCCTGCTGGTAGACGTGTGCCGGAAAGGGATGCAGCCTGCTACGGATGTAGCGGACCGCTGCGCGTATCTCGTGTTCAGGCTGTTTGATGTCGCGTGCTGTTTTATGAAACTGGTTGTGCCCGACCTGATCCAGGTAGCGATCAACCAGTGTGTAGACAAGAGGATGAGGCATCTCGTGAGTGCTGAGTGCCTGTAGTTGGATGAGCAGACATTCGCGTAGGTCACGTGCTCCGATGCCACATGGTTCCAGCGTCTGCAACTGTTTGAGCACGTATTCGACACGCTCAAGTGGCACGCTGAGTTGCTCTGCAATTTCGTGTATGCTCATTTCCAGGTAACCACGCTCGTTAAGATTCCCTACCAGTTGCTCTGCAATAAATGCATCAGCAGGTGATAGAAGTGCCTCCAGTTCTTGCAGAAGTGCTTCTGCCAATGTCTCGCCAATGGATATATGAGCTATAGGCATCATCGCTATCGGCCAAGATAAAGCCGTAATTGTCGCTGTCGAAGTTATTCTGTTGAGAGTAAAGGGATTGTTGTTCCGCAAAAAAGGGTGTTGTCTGCTCATGCAGCAAAGGAAGCGCTCGTGTGGTGCGAGTAAAGCGTCCACATAGTGGACATTCTTGTCCGTACATCTGTGTGCCGCAAAAGAGGCATACTCTGCACTCTATCACTTCCAGCGCAGTGTTTTGCGTCTGTTCTTGACTAACGATGCGCTCTAACTCATCGGCAGACAGATGCAAAATATTGTTTGATTCGATGAGCTTAGCATTTATATGCAGAACTTGCCCTGCTCTGAGTGTTGGCTCTAGTTGCAACACTGTCCTCTTCTCTGTGCTACATCCAACCACGGTTAAGCAAAGCGGCGTGGGCTGCGTCCTGTTCTGCGCTCTGCTTGTTGCGTCCTTGTCCTCTACCTATCACCTGATCGCCCAATAGAACCTCGACAGTAAACTCGCGATTATGAGAAGGGCCTTCTTGACTGGCAATACGATACGATGGTGTGATGCCATCGTGGGCTTGGGCCAACTCCTGCAAGAGCGACTTGTTATCCTTGAAGAGGCGTTTGCTGACGATGTTGTGAGCTAGAGGTTCCAGACGAGGATGCAAGAACTGCTGTACTGCCATCATGCCTTGGTCAAGATAGATGGCCCCTAACACAGCCTCAAACGTGGAGGCAAGGACACGCTGGCCTCTTACCGTGTTATGTTCACCCTTGCCCACAATCAGGTACTTCCCTAACTCGATCTCGCGAGCGAAATCGGCTAGCGTTTCGGTTCTCACCAGCACTGCTCGCACATCGGTGAGTTCTCCCTCCGTCAAGTTAGGAAAGGTACGGAAGAGAAAATCTGCGCTCACGAAGGCGAGGATGGAGTCTCCTAGGAACTCAAGACGTTCATTAGAGTTCTGCTCGACCCCCGGCGTCTCGTAGATATAGGAGCGGTGCGTCAAAGCCAGGATAAGGAGCTTGAGATTGCCAAAATGCACTCCCAGGCTTTGTTCTAACTGTTCGTACACTACAACACCTCCAGCAGCACGTGTGCCTCATCCTGTACTCGTTCTGTCACTTGGCCTATGGGCCAGAACTGTATGGCGGGGGCGAGTGCCTCAAGTGTGGGCCAAAGCGTTGGCTCAATGGCGGCAAAGAGGCCGCCCGACGTTTGTGGATCCCATAGTATGTCGCGGTCAAAGCTATCTAAGCGTTCGCTGATGCGTACACGCGCAGTAAGATACTCTTCGTTGCGCTGAGCACCACCTGTAACACAGCCTAATTGCGCATAGTGTCGTACATTGGGTAGCAGCGGCAAAGCAGCGTAGTCAATACGTATACCTACTGGGTTTTGCGCCGCCATCTCCCAGGCATGGCCCAACAAACCGAATCCTGTAATATCCGTAGTGGCATGTACCCTCGTACCTGCCTGCACCAAGGCCCTACTTGCCCCGAGGTTGAGTTGTGTCATGCTCTGAACTGCGGCTTGTAGATCGTTTTCATCTACGAGGTCGCGTTTATGGGCAGTAGTAATCAATCCGCTACCCAGTGGCTTGCCGAGAATCAGCAGGTCTCCCGGCTTTGCACCACCTTTTGTCAAAATATGGGCAGGGTGAACTATGCCGGTTACTGCCAGCCCATATTTCGGCTCGCGGTCGGTAACGGTATGTCCCCCGCCAATAGCTCCTCCAGCTTGTGCGACAATGTCTGCTCCCGCACGCAACACCTCGCTGAGTAGTGCAGCATCTAGATGATCTGGCCATGCCACCAGGTTAATCGCCATGAGTACCTCTCCACCCATAGCATACACATCGCTCAAGGCATTAGCTGCAGCAATGGCACCAAAGGCATAGGGATCATCGACGACAGGTGGAAAGAAGTCTGCTGTGCTGATAACCGCCTGCTGATCGTTGACGCGATAGACCGCCGCATCATCCATAGCGTGAAGTCCCACCAGCAATTCTGGGGGGCCTGCGTGTCGTGTAAGTGGACGCAGCACCTGCGCCAGGGCACTTGGTCCCATTTTTGATGCTCAGCCCGCGCAACTGGCAAGCGATGTCAGGCGAATGCGTCTGCCTGTGTTCATGCGCTTTTCCTCGATTACTATGATCCGTTCTTTGCATCCCATTGTAGCCTGTTTTAGCTATAATGGCAATGCTGGACGCATTGCAGAAGATATGCTACTCTAGAGCGGCGAGTTTGAGAAAAACAGGCAATCGCGGGTCGTACGACCCGAGGAAAGTCCGAACTCCACAGAGCAGAATGCTGGTTAACGGCCAGTGGGGGTGACTCTAAGGAAAGTGCCACAGAAACATACCGCCTGGTAGAGTGTGTTAAGAGCGACCGGGTAAGGGTGAAATGGTGGGGTAAGAGCCCACCAGCAGCCGGGTGATCGGCTGGCTGGGTAAACCCCATTCGGAGCAAGACCAAACAGGAGGAGTAGTGCGTGTGCCTTGCCCATGCACTCGCAAGTTGCTCGCTTGTCAACCTTCGGGTTGGTCGCAGGAGGTGTCGAGTAATCGACATCCTAGATAGATGATTGCCACGAGCAGCAACGCGAGTCGCTGCTCGGACGGAATTCGGCTTATGACTTTCTCAGGCTCGCACCCAAGCCATTTCAGGGGGGTTTCACGTTGGCAGTGAAACCCCTTTTTTGTTCCGTTCTCTTCAGGTTTGTTCACAGATGTTCAGCCGTGGTGCTGTCAAATGTACTGTCATCTCAGACACTGCCTGATGGCTTCGTTCCTGCCATGAGGGGGTGTCTCAGGCTCTCTTCACTGTCTTTTTGCGCTACAGGCAGCGATTTTTTCAGGAAGGGTGTTCTGCTACCTCTCTGTGGGCAGACCCCAGAAATATCGCTGTCTGTAGGGTCGTCGTGAGGGGTGAGCACGGATACACGTCCTTCGTGGTGGAAACGGTCGCACTGCCAGCCCAGGACGTGTAAACTGAACAGTTTTCCGAGAGTTGCAGTGACGCTGGCTCTGAGCGGAGACTCTCGGAAGAGGCCAGAAGCGGATGGATAAGAAAAGGAGCTCAACGTGCTTCCCGTTTTCGGCAGAAGAAACTCTTCTCTAAAGGGACTCTCGGAAACACTTGCATCAAGTGGCTTCTCATGTTATACTAGAAGCACCGCAGGCGAAATGGCTGGGGCTGTCCGTGAGGATTGCCTGCTGATGTGCCTTACAGGGAGGTCCTCCCTGATGGAGGCGAAGCTGCCACCCCGAAGAGACAGCTAGATGCGAAATCCGGTGTGGAGCGCTTTTCTGCGTGGGTGTTGCCATCATCGTGCTCTGTCCTAGCGGTACCACGTGGCGGATTTCGTCAGTATCGGATAGGCCTGCCACTCTCGGATCAGCGTGCGCCAAGCTTCCTCGTGCCGATTGACCACGCCCTCATGGGTGACGATGCCCTCGCTATTGATCGCCACAAAAGCCGGAACCCCTCTTGAGCGATTATAATCGCGCACGAAGGGAGTGCTCTCCGAGGGGGCCACCAGGACTGGCAGTGTCAGGTCCATTTCCTCACAATACGCCCGCACCTTGTCAGCCGAGGCAGCGAAGACGAGGGCGACCTGCGTGCCACGCTGTCGCAGCTTCTGCCCGACACGCTCGATCTCTGGGAGCACGTTGCGGCAATGCTGGCATCCGGTGGACAACAAGATGAACAGGGTCTCATGCCCGAAGTAGTCCGCATGGGTGACACGCTGCTGGTCGAGGGTAAAGGCAGTAAACTCTGGCGCTCGTTGTCCGCGCAGTGGCTCGGTTTTCCCTGGGGCTAGTGCAGGAACAGCAGCCTGATCGGCTGCTCTCTTGGCCCGAATGAGGCGCAGGAGCAGCCAGAGCAGCAGCAGAACGACCAACCACAGGGCGATGAGATTGAGCGTGATCACTGGTTCCATTTACTTGCCCTCCTTCAACACAACAGGCTCCCAGCGCAGTACAGCAGTGATATCATCTAGGTGGGTCCAAATCACTACAAAGGTCGCTGCCATGAGTGCCGTCAAAAGACTGGCGAGGATGGAATGCTGCGAGCTGGCAGTTGCAAGGCCCGCGACACTCAACACAATCAGCCCTGCGTTGCGAACGAGGTCCACAGTGGCGACCGGACGATCGTCAGTACCAAAGCACCCACAGGGCACCTGCAACCCACGGATCATCACTGAGATGAGCGCACTGGAGAAGACCACCAACAAGCCCAGGGCGAGCAGCATGCCAGCCAACAGCACCCCACTCCAGACCAAGCCACCAAGCAGGAGCACGACGACGATCCCTTCAGCACCAATGAAGAGCCTGGCCAGAGGCACCACCCATGTGGACGGCACCACCGCAAAGCCTTCTACACTGCGTGCAAAGGCAGTGACGTTGCGTACCTTGCCCCCTGCCGAGTACGCGAAGAGCAGCAACAGCGCGATGGAGCAGAATTCTCTGATTACTTCTTGTAGAGACATCGTGTTTCTCCTCATATAGAGCTACACACACTTTTTACGCGCTATACCCTTCTCTCTCCCACATCACGTCTGGTCTGATGTACTCGGGAGAAGCCTCCGCCACCCTGACACGACAGGACGCGGCGCGGTTGTCAGTTCCTTCTCTGGCTGCACTGCGGGTGACCCCCCCGGTGCATCCGTAGGAGTCACGTCGTGGGCCACAAATCCCTTGCTTGCCAGGACTCCCCTGATCCTGAGCCACTGGCCGGGGGCCGCCGGGTCTACCAGCACGCCTCCAACATAGCTCTGCGACCAAGTCAGCAGTCGCCAGAGGCACCTTTCCTCTTCCGCCGTTGCCTGCCGCACTGGCAGGCCGATGCTCTGTGCCTCCTTGCAATGGATCATATGATGGTGGCTCGCAAATCCACTGATGAGGTGGTCGCTGATGCGCTGGCGCACCGCAGCATCCGGCTCATGATACTGCAGTAACTCCTCCGCCACCTGGCGCATCTCCTGATCGGCCCGGTAGAAAGCGGTGAGGGTGGTGGGGAAGATGCGCTGGCAGAACAGATGCAACAGGGAGTACTTCTCCTCGGTGCTCACTCCAACGCCAAACCACGCCTGGGCCATCTCGCCAAACATGCGTACCTCCTCGGTCGCAATGCGATGTGGGCCGACACGCTTCACGTCAGTGGCTGCAGGATCTCCCTGATCGCTGCTTGCAGGCACTGCCGCCACCACCTGTGGATCAATCGGGCTCAGACATCCTAGCGGGCTCATGAGCAGTTCGTCGGCAGCTAGACAGAGCAGTGTTGCCGAGGAACTGGCTTGTTCGAGCACGAGAATAGAGAGATGCTGGGTGAAGCTCCTGAGGAGCACCGCCAGACGTCGTGCCAAAGCGGGGTCGCCACCGGGACATTGCAGCACGACATCGAGCGCTTCCTGTGGACCAAGCTGGCGCAGGCAGTCATAGAGGATGGTGACCGCACCGGAGGAAAACGACCAGGAACTAGAGTAGAGGACGACGGGTCGCTGACGAAGCTGTGCCAGATCCTCCAATGCCGCAATATGGGGGGGATCGCAGACAGCATTCAGGCAGGACATGGTCCCGCTGCATGGCTCTGAGAAGCTCTCTTTCTGTGACATACATCCTCCTAGATGCTCGTCGGTGCCATCTGCACTCATCTGCTTAGCCCCCAGACCAAACGCATTGCGAGTGCCTCACATAGACGGAGGTCAGGACATTGCTGCTCCAACCACAGAAATGGGCCGACAGGATCGAGCGCGACAAAAAAGATCTGCTCCTGTGGTCCGATGGCTAGTTGCATCACTGCAAACTCCAGGCCGTAACTCTGCACGAACGTTTGGCAACGAGCAGTCAGCGCAGGTGACAGCGAGACAGGTTCATACATCAGTTCGTAGGTCTGTGGACTCCACCAGTGCGGCACCTGCTCCAGGGTCTGGGTGGTCTGGGCCGTAAAGATCTGGTCGCCAAGCACGACGACGGTATACAACCGCTGGGCAGGCAGCCGCTCTTGAAAGAGGCCAGGCACGCTGACCATGGCATCGAGTGCCGCAAGGTGGTCCTGGGTGAGGATTGCACTCGTAGCTGGCGGCTCTACGTGTCCATCCTCGGTCGCGCTGGTCAGACCGGAGAGGACCCGATAGACTACCTGTCCTCCCGTCTCCTGGTAGAGCGCACGAACCTTGCCGGACCGTGTGGTCACCAGGGATCGTGGCAAGGCGAATCCGTAGTGGTGGGCTCGGCGAAGTTGTTCTGGCAGATTGCGAGCGAGAGCCAGGATAGGAGGGGCACTCATCCAATAACATCCCTGAGCCATCAAGGCGAGCCAGAAACTGTGCATCGCCTGCTCCGTTTCTGCCACCGCGAAGCGATACTCTTCGGGTTGAAGGGTGCCGACAAACTGATACGGGGCGGGTCGACGCCACCAGACAGCGCCCACGCGGCGGGCATCAATGAGCCGACCATCAACCAGCAGGGTGTAATGCTCCAGCGGCTCAATGGGCTGATCAGCCACAGTCGGTCCGGAGCTGAGAGAAGGAGAAGACATCGCGCTGTGCTTGCCAGAGGAAAAGGTATAGGACAGCAGTGAGTCAGCGGGAATTACCTCAGTATTCAGGCGCAGTGGCTCTTGCTCCAGATAGCGCAAGAGCACGATCAGTTCGTCGGCGTGAGGATCAAACGCCTGCGTGACAATCAGGATCTGCTGGCTGGTGGACTGCGATATGGTCATGATCGTTCTCCCTCCATCATCTTAAGCGCAGTGGCAGGATCGGTCATCTGTTGCATTGAGAACTATGTTCGCGGTCTTGCATGTGAGGCTGATGGTACAGTGCGAGAGCCAAGGCAAACGTGGCGGCAAGAATCTTGTGCCACGCTTGCATGCACGCTGATGTTGCGTGCCTTCACAACCCCCGTGCCCCAACTGTCACAGGACACACATACGCAACTTATAGCCCAAAACAGGCATTAAGTAGAGGAATACAGCGGCATCCCTCTGGGCACTCAGTATCAAGATGACATGGTGGGGCAAGCGTGCAAGACGCCGCAACAGTGCCATCACCGACCCAGAGTTGTTGGGTCGGATCATACGCGCCTACTGGTTCGACCGATGGGACAGCAGCAACTTGGCTGACGTGGAATGCCAACAATCCACTCGGGTGACGTTCCATAGTTAGACACTTCCTTTCTTAACATGCAGTAACACGTGTTACTTGCGGTACGTCTCCGCATAGTCCGCGAAGATACGCTCCAGCTGGGCAAGCGACCTATCAAGGATAGAGCGAGCCCACGACAATTTTTTACGATAGCTGAACAAGCTACACAGCCTTCGTCCATCAAAAACTAGTCCACCGCGCTCTCCGCACACGGGCTGGTGAAGCAGCGCTTCAAGCTGGCAAGCAGCGTGTGACTATCTTTAATGGATATCAAGTTACCGACCATCAGGCCAACAGTACGAAACAACCAAACGCAAGACGTGTAACAGAGCTAGCTCTCGCTTCGAGAGGAAAGCAGCTTGACCAGGAGCCCGGCGCTCAGGCGAAAGCAGAAGAGCTATCCCCCTGAGAGTGGGCAAGCCGAGAGGGAAGAAGGGGTCAGCGAACTTGCTCCTCCTTTCTGCCCCAGAAGCTGCATTTCTTCTCTAGAATAAGTTTACAGAAGAGATGTATATTTTGCAAGAAGCAAGCAGAGTAAAACTTCAATTATGAACAAATTGTAATAATTCTGCTGAAGAGTTCTTAGTCTGACGGTAAATGAGATCGCTTGGTGGCAGCAAAATGGTGCTCCGTCTTCTTCCGTGCTACGCTGCAGAGTTGCTGCGAGGCGCTCTTTCTCACCAAGCACTCGATCAATCTGAATCGAGTCATTGAGGAGTTGTACTGCACGCTCGGGATAACCTGAGACACTATGAGCATTTGCAAGAGCGTCAAAAATCCAGGGCTGCCTCTGGCTTTCCAGACTCGAAAGAACTGCTTTGTTCTCAAGGAACGCTTGCAACAACTCGCTAATGATCGGATACGCGCCCAAGGCATGATGTAACGGATAAGCGAGATACTGACGTCTTGTGCCTGAAACAGTGAAGAAGTCTTATTTTATTTTCAGACCTTGCCACCATGAGCTAGGTTCGACATGAAGACATGCTTCTGCCATATTCTTGGCAACATCGGTTTGTAGACCTGCGTAACAGTTTGTTATCCAGTCCTGAGCATCAGCATAGCCCTGCATTTGATACTCACGTGCTTGGATGAGACATTCTATCAAATCAGCATCATGAGCTAACTGTCCTTCAAGTGATGCTCTTTCTTCATAGTCGCGAAAGAGTGTCACAACATTCTCAGCAATACTTGGTGGAAGCCTTTCAACCTGTTCTGAAAGTGCTCTTTCCTCACCGTTGCCTACTTGAAGATATCTTTTTGCAGTCCGATGTAGATCGTTAATTCTAGCTTCTCCAGTATCATGGAAGAGACACATCATGGCAGTTTTCATTGGGTCAGCTCCCTCAAGAGAGGCAAGGATATAGCCAAGAATAGCTGTGCGAAATGAGTGTTCTGCAACACTCTCAGGATTGGTAATCCCTGCCATCCACCACCCTGAGCGCTTGACGCGCTTCAATTGCCCTATCTCATATAGGTATTTTGCGATACTATTCATGTCCATACTATTGCTCCTTGTAAGATTTTTCTCAAATGCCCTTTTTCTCGCTGAAAGGTGTTGTCTAGCTCTTGGTAGTCCTTCGCCAGGAACTCTCTAAGGAGAGAGTGTTGTTGCTTATATGAGTCGAGTATTACCATACCACGCTGTTCTAGCAGACTAGACAGTGTAAGTAGATCAAGAGTCCAGCCGTTTTTGTGTTTCTCGTTTCCTAAACGGCGGAATAAGGATTTGATTGTCCCATCACACCTTTCTCCCCCTTGATCGTAGTAACCCAACTCCTGGGCCTGATCACCATAGTAAACTAAGTGGTATCCTAGATTAATGGAGGCAGCTTCTGGATCCTCTCGGACCATCTTGATGTATTGCTCAAGAACATTCGGTTTGTCACAATACAGGGCTAGCCCTACCATCATTCCGCGTTGAACCCACTTATTTGCTTCCCGCTCATAATTTTGCTCAAGAAATTGAATGGCTCGTGCCGTTCCTAAGCATGCTAAATAGTGACTTGCTTGCTGACGAATTGTTGCTGCACGAAGCTCATCTTCCATATTGTTCTGATAGACTCGTATGAGGTTTTCAACAATAAGCCCCTTTTCATTGAGTGGAATCTCTCTTGAGTCAAGCAATTCTTTCAAGAAGCCGACTATCTCGAACGGGAGAACCTCTTGAAGAACTAGCCCAATGTTAGTTGTAGCATCGGCAGAGTGTTCTTTGATACGCAAACGGTTATATATGTATTTGGCAACATAATACTCATGAAACGATTTGTGAAGAAAATAGTAACTTTCCCCCTCAGAGACAGCGAGCAAGGTGCGAAAACACAGGTCGTCAAGGAGTTGCGCTTCTGTGATAGGGAGATAACGAGAAGCGATGTTTTGTACAGCAGAGGAAAGATCATTGTACGTGAATGTTTCGTTTTGATTGAGCCTGTAGGGCGAAGACACTGAGTTGCGCGCCGTATATGTTTGCCAGGCAACCTCTTGTACGAGCGTATCCTTTTCATTCCATTTCAATACAGAATCGGGTTTTGCCGCCTCACTCTTTAACCACTTCTCCGTGTATTTTCTATAAAGCTTTGTGACGTTCCAGGTGTTTTCGCTTATCTCATTGGAGTCAGTGAAGATGTCAAGCATCATGACTAGTAAGAGGGGTCGCTGTGCTAGGTCTTGCAATTCGCGGCTTCCGAGGAGGAACTTTATAATCTTTTCAGATGTGGCAATGGTGTTCTGTAATGGGTGGTCGTGTTTCTGCTGGCAAAACGCAGTGATATATTGAGTGACCGACTGTGTCAACTTCAGTGGTTGTAATTCAACCCACTGAGAATAATATTCTTTGAGAGCCGACATTGAGAGATAGAAGTCAAAGAAACCTCTTCTACAGGAGAGAATCGAAGGCCAAGTGAACACTTTACTCGCTACACGCTCATTAAGTGAATGTTGGGTCAATTCACCTTTGATTTCATCAAAACCATCAAGGAGAACTACGATCTGCTTACTGCGTACAAGTGATACAAAGTCATCGAAAGGCAAAGGAAACTCATCACAGACATATGACCAGAGCAAATCAATAGCGTTCCCAGTCATGGCCGGGAGGTCTCGCAGGGGAATATAAAACGGGAGAGGACTTGCAGCCACAGGCTTATCAAGGAATCGCTTGACTAGGAGGGTGAAGATCAGCTTTAGTACAATTGTCTTTCCTTGTCCAGCATCACCCAACAGCAATATCTTCTGGCCTTTCACCAATGCGTCAATCAAATATTCTACCAAATCGGTAAAAGTGCTAGTGCCTTGTAACATTTTCCAAGGAGGAGGAATAAACAGTCCATGATCGCCTACAATATCCTTCACCCATAGAATTGTCGACCCTGGTGCCAGGCTATCGAGTAAATGTGCTCTTTGCTGCTGGAGATATTTAGCGAGTATCTGGTATGACGCCTGAAGAATATTTTGAGAAGGGGTACTATCAGTAGTAGGAGCCACATTGGATATTTGCTGTTCTTGTTGCTCTTCCTTAAAAAAGCCAAGTTCCTCAGCATTTTTTCCAAAGAGCCTAATGAGCGCTTCTTGGTAATAGCGACCTGGTATCGTATCACCACACTCCCACATGCTCACCCGTTTCACTGTTGTACCTATCTTTTCTGCTACTCTTGCCTGAGACCAGCCTTGTAGTTCTCGCTGGAGACGGAGTTTTTCGTTCGGCTTTTTTAGCTTATCCATCTCTTAATAGCCTTATGCTGCTGAAGGTTGGACATCCTATGGAATCATACTAGATCTTAACTTTTGTCAGGTTTACCCTGATCCTCCTGATCCCTATGCTGCTGCTCCTGTTCTTGGATATAGGTATTGATGGCTTCACGTCTGAATCGCCATTGCCCTCCCACCTTGAAGCCTGGAAGGTGACCTTGACTAGCCAGCTTCATGACCGTTCGAGGATGCACACGCAGCAGGTCTGCTACTTCCTGGGCGTCAAGAATCTCATTCGTCATCACTGCCTCACTTCCTTCTTTCGCAATTTTATAAGAATATGCTGTTCTTTGTCAACAGTTACGTTTTTAACGTATACTTACTCATTATTGATGATTTCTACTCAAAAATGCTTGACAATACCTAATTTTACATGTTATAGTCCTAACATGAAAGCAAAGCTCTTTGTGATCTCCCTGTAGCTAAACAAGCTACAGGGAAGCAAAGGGGAATAAACGAGGATAAATCGGGGGATAAAAACGGGGTTATCCCGACCTAAGAAATAGCTCATAATCAGAATCAAGAACTGCTTGTAGCGCCAACTACAAGCAGTTCAGAAACGGCTCAGTCCGTGTAGTCGCATGGGTGCTGGTACAGGTTTCCAGGCTCGTCCAGCACCCATGCCGTCCCTATCCTGAGCCTGCCTTATTCTAGCACATGGCAGGCTCGGATGGTGCAGAAAGGCTTGTCATGACCTTCTTTGAACGCTGTAGTCGCCACGGCATCTACGTGTTACCTGCCCACGTGCTCGACGACGATCCTCTTACTGACCCCGACACCGGAGAAGCCCTCCCCAGCTTGCGCGAGCAGGTGAGCCTGGTCGATGGTATTCATCACCATCTGGTTTGTTATGCGCGGGTGCTCACAGCTTGCGGCGATGGTCTCTACTGGGCAGACGTTGCGGGCACCCCTGAATTCGCAGACCCCCACCGAGTGCTACTGAGCGAAGAGGCCCTGTATTTTGCCCTCCCCTATGACGTGCGGGTGCAAGGCAAAAGCCCTGCCCATCTTGTGAAGATGATGCAGGCTCATGCCCGTGCAGTGCGGCCCGTGCAGCGCGTCGAACCCAGCCTTGAGCGTGCTCCCATCGTGCCCCTGGAGCCATTGGCTGCTGTCGAGATCAGCGCCGATGCGTTGCACGAGGCGCTTGGGCCAAGCCAGCAGGACAGGCATAAGGACACGAA
>JAFAXQ010000231.1 GCA_019240835.1 Ktedonobacteraceae bacterium | reverse complement strand
GGCATCGACACCCTACGTCCAAGATTTGGATGATTGGCTTCTCATGACACGGCTACGTATGACGTGAAGTCTTACATGCAACGACCCCTATGTAAGTAGTACTTGTGGCTTCTATCTTGAGCGCAGGAAGAAGGTGCTTCCTCCCGGTACTCGATGGGACAAACCTTTTAAAGATCACTAAGGCAACAACCTGTACTACGAGGGAATGAACTATGTTTCGAGGGAGCCGACTGTTGAAAAGAGACAAGAAGACAAAAGATAACATAGGAAAAAATGCTTAAATTTACTATCGTAACCCTACTTACTGTTGCGTTCCTCGCGGGATCCGTTGCTCTTGCTACAGGTCTTTCACATCCGGTAGTGGCAGTTAACCGCATTATAGGTGTTCCGTCCCCAGGCCAACCTGCACCAACCGAGCCAAATACCAACACGGTAGTTGTCGCCACAGTTCAACCAGCAGCACCAACGGTCACGAAGACAATCCTTGAAAGCAAGACACTTACTTGTATTGACTTGTGCAAGAGAGGTCTTAGCGTGGTGCTCAACACGATCATTTGGTTGGCAGAATAATATGAGTCGTTTGCTGATGCAGCTTCGTGTTTATTTTAACACCATCGGCACGAACGAGGCGTGTTTGACTCTATTTGTGCAAACCTGAAAAAGGCTCACTTGCTGGTTCTAGACAGTTCTTCAGACTCGTGCCTGGGTGCAGGTTATGCACCGCTAGGTGCAGATGTTAGCATAGGCTAGATGCAGTCACAATCAATTGCATCTGGCAACAGAGTACGAAGAAAGGAGCCTTCACAATGGCAGAAACTACCCCAGGATCAGCCCCACAAGGTGGCCAGGTACATAGTCACACCCACGAACATGATGCGCTGGGCGTTCACACCCATCAGCACCAACATGCAAGTGGTGACCAACCACATACCCACGGCCCGGACGAGCTATCACACGAGGGGGTACATAGCCACAGCCATGAGCATGATGCGATGGGTGTTCACGTTCATTACCACCAACATAGTGGCGGTGAACAGTCACATACCCACGGCCCGGACGAGCTACCGCATCAATAGCATGCAAAGCCGTATGTCCACACCGCATAAACCCCTCTTCCATCCCTCGCCCCGCCTTCACTTTAAAAAATGTGCCCCTTTGTCCCTTCAATTCTGACGCTTCTACGACAAACACCTGAGAAAATATGCGGCGTTCTCCTAGATAACATAGGCGATTTACCTCTTGACTATTCGCAAAAAACTGCTAAAATCTCCATAGAATGGCAATTCTAGAGAGATTTACGAGGTTTCCATGCGTATTGTTGTCGTTGGCGTCGACCACAGCACCACACCCATCACCTTACGCGAACGTCTCGCCTGCTCATCCCGTCACATACCCCAATTGCTCAATGCAATAAAGCCCATAGCTCAGGAATGTGTACTGCTCTCCACCTGTAACCGTATCGAATTGTACGCAGTTTTTTCAGAATCCTCAGAATCTTCTGCGTCCTCATCAGAAGAGGACGCCCTCGCTCTGCTGCACATTCTGAGCGAGACACGCAATGTGCCATATGAGGAGCTTAAGGCATGTGCATTCACATTTCACAACGAGGCTGCTATCTCTCATCTGTGCGGTGTCGCCAGCGGACTTTACTCACTGGTGCCTGGTGAGCCGCAGATTCAAGGCCAGGTCGTGCAAGCGCTAGAAATTGCACAGGCCGGTGGGTACGCTGGGCCTATTTTATCGGCTCTGTTTCGCACAGCAGTAGTAGCGGGCAAGCGCACACGCAGTGAGACAGCTATCAGTCGTAACGCCGTATCGATAAGTCATGTGGCAGTACAGTTGGCCCGTCGTCTCTTCCCTAATCTGCATGAGGCCAGCGTTTTACTAGTAGGTACAGGAAAAATGAGCGAACTGGCAGCACGCAACCTGCGCGATAATGGCGCGAGACAACTGGTTCTTATCAACCGTACTCAAGCTCATGCAGTACAGCTCGCGCAATCTCTGGGTACACGCCATCGCCCGTTCAGTGAGCTTGATGAAGCGTTGCTAGAGGCAGATGTGGTGATTAGCTCTACTACAGCGCCGTATGCGATCATTACTATGGAACTCATGCAGCGCGTCATGGAGTTGCGTGCTGGTCATTCATTACTGTTAATAGACATAGCCCTGCCGCGTGATGTAGAGCCTGCGGTCGCTACGCTCCCAGGGGTCTATCTCTACAACTTAGACGATTTGCAGGTAGAGGTGAAACGCGGCATCAGTCTGCGTATGCAAGAGGTCGAGCATGTGCAGGCAATTATCGCAGAAGAGGTTGCAGCATTTCAGCGCTGGTTCGCCTCGCTGAGCATTGTGAGTACCATCAGCAACCTGCGTCAGCATGTAGAAAATGTGCGGCAGCAGGAGTTTGCACGTACTGTACGACAACTTGCCCCTCGTCTCTCTGAGCGTGAGACGGTCGCCATACAGGAGCTTAGCACACGACTGGTAAATAAATTGTTACATACACCTATGCTACGATTGAAAGATGCGGCGGCGGCTGGTCAGGGACACGCGTATGCCGAAGCGCTGCGCTATCTGTTTGATTTGGAAGATAAGGATGAAGCGAATAACGATAGGAACACGCAGCAGCAAATTGGCGATGATACAAACGCAGTCGGTGATCGAGCGGTTACAGAGGCTACAACCCGATCTTGAGCTATGCATCGAGCCAATTCGCACAAAGGGAGATCACATCACGAATGTACCATTAACCCAGATAGGAAGCGATGGTGTTTTCGTGGCAGAGATAGAGCATGCTCTGCATGAGCGACGCATTGACGTGGCTGTGCATAGCCTGAAAGATGTGCCTACCGTGCAACCTGTAGGTTTGCGGCTGATCATAGTCGGGCCACGGGAAGATGTGCGTGATGTACTCGTTTCACCCATGACGTTTGCCATCTCAACGCAGGGACTTTACCCGATCAGCGACAAGAAGCAGGATCCAGTGCCTCCGCGCATCGGTACGTGCAGTTTGCGCCGATGCGCTCAGATGCAGCACCTGTGTCCAGATGCACAGATTTTACCGCTCAGAGGGAATGTAGACACGCGACTGCGCAAATTGGAGCAGGGGGAGTATGACGGCATTGTGCTGGCCTGTGCAGGACTGCACCGACTGCATATGCAGGAGCGTCTTGCTGGTAAGCTTACCTATCTGCCGGTTGAAGTGATGATGCCAGCTCCAGGGCAGGGTGCGCTTGCTCTGGAGATACGCGACGAAGCGGAGATGCTTCGCCTATTGGCACCCCTCAATGACGTGGGTACACAGGCAACGACCAGCGCCGAGCGCATGTTTATGCGCCGACTTGGCGCGGGCTGCTATTTGCCTGTAGCCGCTCATGCAGAAATCGTCGCTGATCTTCTCAGCCTACGTGGGCTAGTTATCAGCCTTGATGGCCGTCGCCGTGTCAGCGTGCAGCAGCACATGCAATGGACGCCAGCGACAAACATCGAGCATGCTGAGCAGCTTGGCGTGAGGCTAGCTGAACAGGCGCTGACCCTGGGAGCCTCTGACATTATTCGCGAGCTAGCAGTTAGAGAGCAGGAGGGTCAACGTGTTTGAACAGCATGTAGCAACATCAGCTCTACAAGGTAAACGCGTTCTTGTCACACGCACGCGCAATCAGGCTAGTACGTTTAGCCAAAAGCTGCAAGCACTGGGAGCAATTGCTGTAGAATTTCCTACGATTAGTATCGTTGCGCCACAGGATTGGTCACAACTCGATTCCGCATTGCAGCGGTTGTATGTGTCTGCTCCCATCGGAGCAGGCCATGCGCAGGGCAAGCACGAGCAATGCCCCTACCAGTGGCTCGTGCTTACCAGCGCCAACGGGGTCACTATCTGCTTTGATCGGTTGCAGGCTCTAGGCTATGAACCACGTGCCATGCACAATGTCCGCATCGCGACGATTGGGCCTGCTACAGCGGCGGCCTTACAGCACTATGGTGTAAGCGCTGACCTCGTTCCAGACGACTACATTGCCGAGGGAGTCGTGCGCGCACTGGTGCAGGATGCACAGCAGCATGGCACATCCCTGCTGGAGCAGCACATCCTGCTGGCGCGAGCTGCCGAAGCTCGCAAAGTGCTGCTCACTGAATTACAACGCGTGGGGGCGCTCGTTGATGAAGTGCCTATCTACCACACAGTAGCAGTCGCTCACGATGACGAGCGTGGACAGCACATACTGGCTTTGTTGCAACAGCAGCAGCTCGATATCTTAACGTTCACCAGTTCCTCTACGGTTCGCAACTTTGTGGCCTGGCTGCAGAGTTGTGAGCAGCATGAGCACGCTTCAGCCATGAGTCTTGTGGCACAGTCCACTATTGCTTGCATTGGCCCTATTACCTCACAAACGGCGCGTACACTTGGTCTGCATGTAGATATCGAAGCACGAGAGTTTACGATTGACGGTCTTGTGAAGGCGATTCTTGAGCACGAGGAAGTAGAATGACAGAACAAACTTTTGCAACTCAACATGACATAGTACAGACGGAACACGTTCCTGCCCTTGCCAAGCCCAAGCCGAAGCAGCCGCGTCAACTGGTACGTTTTACTTTTTACAAACTTGATTCTCAATGGCTACAGCTTCCCGCTGACAGACGCGAACGAGGTAAGCAACAGGTGCTAAAGATCGTAGAGGACTACGAGCAACACTCTCTCATTCGTAGTTACGGCCTCTATGGGCTGCGCCGCGACTGCGATTTTATGCTGTGGCAGGCTACCTATGACATTGAGGACTTACGCGCATTGAGCAGCCAACTGCGTCGTAGCGCTATGGGACCCTATCTGCATGAAACGCATGCATTCCTGTCTATGACCAAGCGTTCTGTCTACGTCGGCAAGAATGCCCGTGGCACGCATGATCCGCGTCTAGTCATCAGTCCACATGACAAGAAGTATCTCTTCGTCTATCCCTTTGTGAAGACGCGGGCCTGGTATGCACTCCCGCTAGAGGAGCGCAAGCGCATGATGAATGAGCACATCCGCGTTGGATTGACTTATCAGTCGGTCACGATCAACACGACCTATTCCTTTGGTCTGGATGACCAGGAGTTCGTCGTCGCCTTCGAGACCGATGAGGTCGCCGATTTCCTTGATCTGGTGCAAGATCTTCGTGAGACTGAGGCCAGCAGCTATACGCTGCGCGACACTCCTATGTTTACCTGTGTCACACAAGCGCTTGGCGATATTCTAGAGGCTATTGGGGCATAGCAAGGGTCGGGGAGCGCCGTAGATGGGCAGGACACGGCAACCAGTGACTTTAAGGAGGGATTCTATGACCGTCAATCTCAAACTGCTCACGGCAGAAATCGTCGGTACGTTTGTGGTCTTCGCTCTGGTCCAGTTTCTCGCTGCGGGCACCATCGTGTGGCCCGCGGGGTGGGCCTTCCTGATTCTGTTCTTTGGTTTCACTATCACCCTAAGCCGATGGTTGCTCAGGCACAATCCTGGATTGCTGACTGAGCGCATGACAGGAATCGGCAAACCCGATCAAAAGACCTGGGATAAAGTGTTCTACCTGATTGTGACCGTGATCTTTCTTGCTTGGCTGGTCTTGATGCCGTTCGATGCTGTTCGTTTCCACTGGTCGCAGATGCCGGGCTGGCTCCAGGTGGTAGGAGCACTTCTACTGCTGTGTTCGTTCTACCTCTTTTTCCTGACGTTTCAGGAAAACCCGTATCTGTCGCCCGCCGTCCGCGTCCAAACCGAGCGCGAGCAAACAGTGGTATCTACCGGACCATATCATTATGTGCGCCATCCAATGTATGGCACTTTTATCATCTTCATGGTTGGCACAACCCTGTTACTAGGATCATGGTATGGGCTATTCTTGGGACTGATCCTCGTCGTGGCAATAGCACTGCGAGCGGTGCTGGAGGAGCGCACGCTGCGAGCAGAATTGTCTGGATATGATGAGTATATGGCACAGGTGAAATATCGCCTCATTCCATATGTCTGGTAAGTAGCAGTCTGATGTGGTCAGGCCGTGCGTCCATTGAGAGAGGAGCAGAGCCTTATGGGTAATCAAGACGCTATCGGGAGTCATCTTATGCACACACGCTCGTACGCTCTGTTTCAAGAGGCACAACAACTATTGCCCGGCGGCGTGAATAGTCCTGTGCGTGCCTTCCGTGGAGTGGGAGGAACGCCCGTTTTTATTGACCATGCTAAGGGCGCGTATCTCTATGATGTAGATGGTAATCGTTACCTCGATTATGTGCAGTCGTGGGGACCGATGATCCTGGGTCATGCTCATCCTACGGTCGTCGAGGCAGTGGTACGGGCAAGCGAGCGCGGCTTTAGCTTTGGGGCACCGACGCAAGCCGAGAATGTACTTGCTCACATGGTTATGGAGAGCGTGCCGTCCGTCGCAATGATACGCTTCGTTAACTCTGGCACCGAGGCAACGATGAGCGCGCTGCGCTTGGCTCGCGCATATACGGGGCGTGATAAGATCATCAAGTTTAGCGGCTGTTATCATGGTCACGCCGATCTGCTGCTGGTGCAAGCTGGCTCAGGTGTGGCAACGATGGGACTACCGGATAGCCCAGGAGTACCAACTGAGACGACCAAAAATACTTTGAGCGTTGCTTATAATGATACTGCCGGTGTAGAGCAGATTTTTCGCACCTACCCTGATGCTATCGCAGCCATCATCGTCGAACCTGTTGCAGCCAATATGGGCCTTGTACTGCCACAAGCGGGTTTTCTAGAACAGCTGCGCGCTCTTACACAACACTATGGGGCCTTGCTTATCTTCGACGAGGTAATGACGGGTTTCCGCATTGCGCTGGGTGGCGCTCAAGAGCGTATGAATATTAGGCCAGACCTTACCTGTTTTGGTAAAATTATTGGCGGTGGATTGCCCGTCGGGGCTTATGGTGGACGCCGTGATATAATGCAATTGGTAGCACCTGCTGGCGCAATGTATCAAGCAGGAACACTGTCGGGCAACCCGTTGGCGATGGCTGCTGGTATTGCGACCCTCAATGAGTTACGCAAGCCAGGACAATACGCGCTCCTCGAACACAAAAGTCAAGTGCTGGCAGAGGGCATTACGAGAGCAATTCATGATACTGGTAGTGTTGTTCGTTTGGCGCGTATAGGGGCTATGTTCTGCCTCTACTTCTGCAAGGACGCTGTTACCGACTATGCTAGCGCTAAGAGAGCTGACACGGCGCACTTCGCTCGCTTTTTCTGGCGTATGCTAGAGCAGGGCGTATATCTTCCACCTTCTCAGTTTGAGAGCTGTTTCATTTCGCTTGCCCTTGATGACGCTATGCTTGAAGAGACGGTAAGGTGCGTGGAACGGGCGCTTCAGGAGGAGAGAAGATCATGAGCAGTTTCCCCACCGTGCGTATGCGGCGCACGCGCCAGCATGATAAGCTGCGCGGTCTTGTGCGAGAGACGCATTTGAGCGTTGATCAACTTGTCTACCCGCTCTTTATTGCAGAGGGTATCGTTGAGCCATGTGAAATTGCGGCTATGCCGGGCATAATGCAGTGGCCTCTAGAGCATCTGGGTAGAGAGGCCGAGCGCATTGCTAGGTTGGGTATTCCAGCAGTGCTGCTGTTTGGCATCCCCAACGAAAAAGACTCAGTCGGGTCTCAGGCATATCACGCCCAAGGCATTATCCAGCAAGCGATACGCCGCCTGAAAAGCGATACGCCTGACACGCTGGTGATTACAGATGTCTGCCTGTGTGAATACACCGATCATGGTCACTGCGGTGTGGTGGCCAACGGTGGAGTACAGAATGACGAAACGCTGGAACTCCTCTCGCGCATGGCGCTTTCCCACGTAGAGGCCGGGGCCGATATAGTGGCCCCCTCGGATATGATGGATGGGCGCGTGGGAGCCATTCGCCGCACGCTCGATGAGCACGGTTTGCAGCAGACACCTATTATGGCTTACTCGGCCAAATTTGCATCGGGCTTCTACGGTCCATTTCGTGAGGCTGCGGCCTCGGTGCCACAATTCGGTGACCGCCGCAGCTATCAGATGGACCCGGCCAACGTACGTGAGGCGCTGCGCGAGATAGACCTAGACATTGCCGAAGGGGCAGATATCGTCATGGTTAAGCCCGCCCTGGCCTACCTAGATGTCATCAGCCGCGTCCGTGAGCATTGCGCTTTGCCCATAGCCGCCTATAACGTCAGCGGCGAGTATTCCATGATCAAAGCCGCCGCCCAGCACGGATGGATTGACGAGCGCCGTGTCGTACTGGAGGTGCTTACTGGTATCAAGCGGGCAGGGGCAGAGATCATCATTACCTACTTTGCACCAGATGTGGCCCAGTGGCTAAAAGTGTAACGCACGAACGTTTATATGAATAAAGCACCCGTGATTCTTGTTATCAAGAATGCATATGTGGGTGAGGGGAGTAGGTGTAAATAGTCCATAAAAAAATTTCTAACCAATATCCTGTTACTACTCCCCTCCCTTTTCCGTCTACTATGATTGTAAGGCACCTCTAAGGTGCTTTAAGATTTTTTTAAGGAAAACTGGAAGCTTGTTGCTCAGTTCACTGTAGAGAGAGTGTCGCGTAAATGGTTGAGACAAATGTACGTAACCGCACTTATCAGCCAATTAATTCGTACGGAGTCATTGGAGATTGTCGCTCAGCGGTGCTGATTGCACCTGATGGGTCTTTAGACTGGGGCTGCCTCCCCGATTTTGATAGTCCGGCCATCTTCTGCCGATTGTTAGATGCGGAGCGAGGTGGGTACTTCCAGATAGCTCCTAGCGATCCCTCTATCCCAGGCTCTCAGCGCTACCTGCGCGGAAGTAATATCCTGCAAACCAGCTTCGCCAGCACCATGGGACAGGTGGTGCTGACAGATTTCATGCCAGTAGAGACCTTGAGTAGTTGGCCTCACCGTGGCATGAATAATAACACATGGGCAGACGAGGACGGCTCTTGCCACTGCCTAGTGCGCATCGTGGAATGCACACATGGTGAATTGCCGATAACGATGACGCTAAAGGTGAGTCCGAATTACGCTGCTGAGTCAAGTAGCGTTTCCCTCACAGCGAATCGCACTGGGGCACTGATTGCGGGTGAGCAACAGCATGTTGGGCTGGCTATTGTGGGAGCTTCCCTACTGCCAGACTTCTACATGCAGATAACGCAAGAGGAAGAGTCATGGCATCCCTCTGTTGTAGCACAGGTGTCTTTACACGAGGGAGAGCGCCTCTGCTTTGTTTTGGGCATGGGACACAGTGCAGAAACTGTCAAAAGATTGGTAGAGCACGACCTGCCCCAGCGCAATTTCGATGCTGAACTTGCACACACACTGCATTGCTGGCGCAAATGGATTGCTAGCAGTACCTACAAAGGGCCTTATACAGAGTGGGTGCAGCGTAGTGCCTTGGCGTTGAAATTAATGACCTACGCCCCCAGCGGAGCCCTTGTGGCTTCTCCTACCACATCGTTACCGGAAGAACTGGGCGGTATCCGTAACTGGGACTACCGCTTCACATGGTTACGCGACGCTACCTTTACGCTCTACGCCCTCAACACGCTTGGCTTTACTGAGGAGACGAGGGCATTTACCCACTGGCTTAGTCGTCTCTCGTATGGCAATGGCGAGGATCTGCAGATCATGTATGGCATTCGTGGCGAGCGACATTTGCCTGAATGCGAACTTTCCCACCTGACGGGCTACTGTGATTCTCAACCAGTGCGCGTTGGCAATGCTGCAGCAGAGCAGAAGCAACTAGATGTGTTCGGCGAGGTGCTCGACTGCATTCATCTCTACCGTCGCCAGGGTTGCTTTGAACGCTACGGCGAGACACTGCAAGGCCCATTGTGGGAGATGATGCGCACGCTAGTAGACCACGTCTGCAGGCATTGGCACGAAGTGGACAAAGGCATCTGGGAAGTGCGTGGAGGTCCACGCCATTTCGTTTACTCGAAGGTGATGTGCTGGGTCGCTCTCGACCGCGGTATCCGCGCCGCTCAAGAACTGAACCTAGAGGCCGATCTTGCACGCTGGATGCTGGTACGAGATCAGATTCGCACTGACATCCTGTCTCGTGGTTATAACACTGCCATTGGAGCATTTACACAATCTTACGAGGGTAGCGCTCTGGATGCCTCAAATCTATTGATGCCCCTGGTCGGTTTCATCCCACCAGATGACCCACGTATGCGGTCAACTGTTGACCGTATTATGGAGAAACTTACCGACGAGAACGGTTTTGTCTACCGTTATCTTTCTGATGACGGACTAGAGGGATCAGAGGGCACTTTCGCCATATGCACCTTTTGGCTTGTTGATAACCTGGCAATGCAGGGCCGTATTATGGAGGCTCGTTCGTTGTTTGAGCGCCTCTTGCAGTATGCTAGTCGCCTGGGGTTGTTCTCCGAAGAGATCGACACACACAACAAGACAGCATTGGGCAATTACCCACAAGCCTACACGCACCTTGCACTTATCAATAGCGCTATCAACCTGCAGAGGGCTGAGATGCGCTTGGCTGAGCATCATACCGACCCGGTCGTTGCAGCAATTCGTCTGCAAAAGTAAGAAAGGCACTATGCAACCAAATTTTGCCAGCTCGAAAGCTGGCAAAATTTGGTTGCATAGCAAGGAGTTTTGCAGGCGGTCTTCTGCCGGGTGGGTGGATGATAGTGCCACCTACTTGATGAAGTGACCTCACCCGCACGTTGCGTAATCTCACAATCATATGCAGTTGAAAACCCAATAGATTTGTCTTCTGTTGATCCGTCATACACTTGACTGCCTCCATAATTTTTAGTACTCTAGTGACTAGCATTTTAAACTTTTTGGTTTTACTTCTCTACAATGGCAAAAAACAACTATTGTATATAAGGAGCAGAAAGAGACGGTTGCCCAACCACACCAATCACCGATAAGCGTTGAAGACTATCTGATGCTCGACCGCAACAGTGTGGAAGCACGCTACGAGTTCATCGACGCGCTATGCCTATATGCTGGCAGGAGGAACGCTTACTCACTCTACCATTAGCGCTAACGTGATACGAGAGTTCAGTAACTCACTTCGTGGTGGTCCGTGTCGTGTCTATACCTCTGATGCCAGAGTACGGCTATCTAAGACGCGCTATGTCTACCCGGATGCCTCTATAAGCTGTGATGAACCAGAACGAGGAACAGGCGATACGGTTCAATACCCACGTCTCACTGTTGAGGTGCTCTCACCAAGTACTGCGTCTTATGATCGAGGCAATAAGTTTGTCTATTATCGCTCTTGCCCTACTGTCGAGGAATATGTCCTTGTTGACACACCACGACTGGCGGTAGAAGTCTACCGACGTGCCTCAGATACCCTCTGGACGCTTCACCTGTTTGGCTCAGACGACCAGTTGGAACTGACAAGCCTCAGTATCAGCTTTCCCGTTGTTGCTCTCTATGAGAA
Organism: Ktedonobacteraceae bacterium; assembly: GCA_019240835.1. Taxonomy (GTDB): domain Bacteria; phylum Chloroflexota; class Ktedonobacteria; order Ktedonobacterales; family Ktedonobacteraceae; genus JAFATZ01. The sequence goes on along the minus strand of JAFAXQ010000231.1, from coordinate 176 downwards.
TGTGATATTCCCAGAGGATACAACGGACAGATCATCAAGCTAAAGCGAACATCTATTGCTTGGAGTAGTCTGTGAGCCAAACGAGCACCGATAGCACACCTCTCACACCTGCCCACAGGCAACATACACCTCATAGCTGGTGTGATAGCTATTCCATTCCACCTCCAGACGCCCCA
>JAFAXQ010000183.1 GCA_019240835.1 Ktedonobacteraceae bacterium | reverse complement strand
GCCGTTGATGTTGAGAGCGCTGTCCGGCGCTGGCAGCGTCCAGGTCACCAGATTAGCCCACCAGCGAGCGGATTCGCTCCACGAGAGCCAGTTTGCCGTCCAGAGACCAAGAGCATCGCTCGTCCAAGCCGCGACTCGCCCCAGTCCATACTGCCAGACAGCAAGTACAGGGTCATCGCGATGGCTAACAAGAACCATCTGCGCGCTAGGCTTGGGCGTCGTCGCTACGTAACCATCCAGACCTGGTAGAGCGCCTAGGCCCGTGAGAATCGGGTGTGCTCCAACGACGATAGCAGGAATGAATGGCTCATTAACAATTGCTCTGCGTGCGGCCTGCTGCGTCTCTTGTAACAATATCTGTGGTACAGCAGTAGCATTATCGGCACGATAAAAACGCCCTTTGCCGAAGGTAGCGATTTGCTGCATGGTGCCCAATTCCGCATCGTTCGCAGCGTTGGTAGCAACCGTGGAAACGGTGATGTGTTCGTTAGCCATCTTTGCCGCCTGTGACTGTGCTGGGAAGCCGTCGAGGGTATCCCCATCTCCCAAGAGAATCACGTGCTTTATTTTAGCGTCTGTGTGCAACAGCACTTGTTCAGCATTCTGTAAGTCGGGTAGGTAGCTTGCAGGGTCATTGGGATTGAGGGCATCAATAGCGTTATTGATAGCAGTTTTGTTCGTCACATACTGCATGGGAATAGCCAGCGTCCCATAGGCAGCAGAAATGGCAACTTGGTCGTGTGGAGTCAGCAGGCTCACGACTCCCTTAGCCGCTTCTTTGGAAATGTTGATCGCCCCGTTTTCCTCCAAGCTCTCAATGATAAGCACGACAGCAATGCTGGGTGTGTCTTTATACTGTGGTATATCCATGCGTACCGGTAACATTTGCTCTAACGGCGTATCAGCATAGCCTCCCACGCCGTAGCTGTTTTCTCCGCCGCTCACAACGAGGCCGCGCCCAAGGTCACGCACGAAGGATTGTAGTATTTGCATACGTGTCGTTCCTAGCGATACTGCGGGCACATCGGCGAGTACTACGCTGCTATAGGGTGCGAGGCCATCAAGAGTCGTCGGTACGTCATTTGCAGTACCAAGCACAGCATCTATTTTGGTAGCTCTCAGAGCTGCCAGAATATTTTGTGCGGCGTTGGGCCTCCCCTCGATAATGAGAACGCGAGGTGGTCCTTGCACGTTCACAAGAGCAGACGCTTCGTTGTTCTGAGCCAGGGTATCCTGTGGCGCATCCATAGACACGTGGAAGGTGTGGAATCCAGGTGCAGGCGCGAGCAATGTAAAGCTAACCTCTTGTGATCCGGCCACAATATGGACGACTTGCTGTAGCAACACCCGTTGGTCAAGATACAGCCGCAAGGTGACATCCTGAGTCACAGTGCTAGAGAGCTGTACGTGCAGCACAAAGTGCTCATTCGTATGCAGTGCTGTTGGTGCGTCAAGGCCGTCGATGCGCGCTTCGGCTGTGTTGATAGTAGGCAGGGGGACAATATCGAGCCGGATACCTTCTTGGCGCAGCAGTTGTGCCTCTTGCACTGCATCGCCCAAGTTTTGTTGCCCATCGGTTAAAAGCACGATGCGCCGCAGGCTATCTGTTGGCAAGATAGCGGCGGCGAGGCGCAATCCCGCTGCGAGATCGGTATAGTTGGTATCAGGAGTAGACTCAAAGTGCGTGAAGTCAATTTTTGATGTAATAGCTTGTTCAATAAGGGCATTGCGCCCAACCGCGACGATACCGACTTGGTCATTTGCTCGTTTGTAGCGCAAAGCATTGGCAATCCATTGCTCGATCAAGGCACGCTGTGTGCTTGTGCTAGCAGAGATGTCACCTACGAAGACGATGGCTTGACGGGAGACGGGCTGCGCCCAAGCGGCTCCAGCGAGCGCAGTGATAATCAAGGTGAACAGCGCTAAGCGACAGCCTAGTATGAGCAAGCGCTGCCTTCTAGGGAATGGCAGAGATGTACGTCGCCAAGCAAGATAGACTAGTGCGCCAATAGGCAGCAGGAGTAGCAGGAGGAGTGGTTGTTCAAATGCGAGCACGCTTGCCTCCCTTCGCTCTCCGATGTGAGAACCTGCCTTTAGCCCTTTTGATCGCCTTTGTAATGGATTTCACACGAGCGCTGTAGTCTCTCTCTACTTGGCCTTGCAATCTAGAAAGAGGACCATCAAAATAGCTCTTGTTACCTAATGTCTGTTGTGATCGAGCGCCTCTCCCCAAAGGAGTTTGTGCTGCTGCATTACTGTAACTACGGCTGAATAGCCACCACTCTAGGCAGAGCACGAGTAGTAGGAAAGCGGCAATCCAGGGCCAGATTTCGCGTAGCTGGTGTGGTATCTGATTGCCATTGCTTGTAAAATCGCTGCTGTGTACTACTGGCAGTGTAGTAGCTGGTGCAAGTTGCGACTGCATCGCATCAAACAGATTGACAGTAAACGCTCCCTGGCGGTCCTGGCCCCGCACGCGCTGTACTATGTGGTAAATACCCAGGCGGTTCGTGTCATTGTAGGGCACCACCGGAAATGGTGGTGCAATGGTTACTGCTTGTTGATCTGGGTCGGTAACCGTTACTCGTTCAGCCCCGGGCCACGTCTGTAGGGTAACGGGAGCTCCTGGTGTTACTTGTGCATCATTGGCAACCGGAGCAGGCAGGAACCAGTTGACCAGGTTAAATATCAGGATAGGGAAACTCGGTTGCAGCGCTAGGTCGCTATCGTGCAGATCAAAGCCTAGGACTGCGACACGCCTATTGTCCTTCTCACCCGCTAACAGCAGTGGCGTCTCCGGCGCAATAATAATGGATTGTGTCCAAGGAGCTGCCGTCAGTTGTCGACTAGCACGCAAAACATGAATACTGCTGAGGTAAAAGTGAGCAAGGAGGCTTGCAGCGTCGTTGCCCGCGCCGATATGGCTTACCCGAATCGCTGCCCCTGAGGAACCGAAGAGATATGAACCGGGTGGCGGGTTAACAAAAAAGAGACCGCCAGTGGGTGGACGTGCCGGAACAAAGCCGTCAAACACGGTTAGGTCATATGTGCCGCTATCTACGTATTTATCTGGTGTTGTCTCGTACAGGTCGACGTTAGGCTGCAGGCGCAGGGCGGCTTCAAGAAAGCTATTACCCTTGGTGACGAGTAGCACGCGCCCGTGCAATGCACCACCGACCACAGCCCAGCCTTCGTGGTCTATGGTCATCGCATCTTGAGAGATCACGTGAGCATAGAGGAAACGCGTCATTGCTGGGAGCGGCCCCCATTGTAGGGCACCGTTAGCTTCTGGTGCCAGTGTGAGCGTTTGTACATTGACGAGGCGTCCATCGGCATACAGTTCTACTGGGATGGAACGTTGCTGGTGACTGTAGTTGGCAATTTGGGCCAGAGCAAAAAGGTTGCCATGAAGCGTGCGTGCAGCCAGTGCTAGTAGCGCAGTATTAGCAGCATCTGTCCCGATACGTAGATAGCGTACAGGAAAGGGCAGGGCAAGCGTTTGATCCGGCGGCAGTACGTGACCATCTCCGACGACCAGAACTTGACTATGGGCGTGTCCTGCCAGCAATGCTGTCGCCAGAGAAAGAGCTTGTTCGAGGTCGGCATCCTGGTTTGTCACCCTAGTGCGCTGCAGTGCCGCCAGCAATTGGTCTTTATCTTGAGATGATGCAATCAACACCTGGGGCGAGCGTGCCATAGTGATGAGCGAAAGATGATCGCCTGGTCCAAGCGCGTCAATGAAATCGGCAATGCGGCTCTTAGCGTTCTCGAAGCGGTTAGGGGTTACGTCGGTTGCCTGCATACTAGCCGAGGCTTGCAGGATGATGGCTGTATCACCACCCAAGGGACTGCTAGCAAAGATGGCTGGTCGCGTCAGCACTAACACGATAATAGCGGCAGCCAATAGCTGCAATAGCAGTAAGGGCGTGAAGCGTAGGCGCTGCCAGGGTCGGCTCGCCTGCAAATCTTGTAGTACCTGTTGCCAGAGTAGTGTGCTGCCAATAACTCGTTCCTGGCGCTTCGGACGCATGAAGTAGAGTAGCAGGATAACAGGAATGATCAGACTAAAGGCAAGTGCAGCCGGAACGAGTAGATTCATCGCTTCAACCTCTATTTGACCAGTTCAATCTGTCGCAAGAGTCGCTGTACAACATCAATAAGAGCAGTATTACTAGGAATCATAGTATAGCTAGCTGCATTGGCATGGGCAAATGCCGCCAGTTCTTGCGTAAACAGTGCCAGGCGTTGCTGATAGGCCAGTAATACTGG
>JAFAXQ010000159.1 GCA_019240835.1 Ktedonobacteraceae bacterium | reverse complement strand
TTTCAGCAAAGTTCATTACCAACGCATTCACTTGTGCTGTCTGGTTCGCATCTGTAGAGAAGGTGACTTTAATGTCATCGCGTATGCGCTCGCCTGCAACACCTATGATAGGCACGTCGTATGCGAGTTCTGCTTGTGCAATACGGAACAATCCCGCTGGTCGAGGGTCAATCATAAGTTCGACCAGCACCGATTGGGGTTTATCTTTCTCCAGGTCGCCCAGAGGTATAACTACCTGACGGTCAGAGAGCACAGACTGTCCGAGGTCGCTGATAATAGGAAGAACCTTTACTGCTTTTTTCGGTGCGACACCTGTTGGCAAGCGTAGTGTCAAAGTCGTATTGCGTACCGCCACGGCTACCGCGCTCTGTACCTGCTGTTGGAAGATGCTCATAGCGTCAGCCGGGTTTCTGATAAATTCAGCCGGCATCCCACCACTGAGGTGACCAATGTCGTCCAGCAAGTTTTCGTCCCAGTCTTGGCCGATGCCTAGTGGGTAGATGGCAACGCCTGTTGCTGCTGCTTCTCTGGCAAGCTGGCGGCAGCGGTCGGAGTCGCCATAGGTGACACCATCCGTCAGCAGAATCATGCGGTTAATCGCGTTGGGAATGTTCCAGCGGCGTAGTTCACCAAGCCCTTGAAGCATACCCAGAGACATAGTCGTGCCGCCGGCGTCCTGAATACGGTCGATTGCAGCCTTCATCCCAGGCTTATCGTTACAAGGCATCGAGGAAATGATCACCTGCGCACTGTCGTCGAAGATGACTACGGAGATATAGTCCGTCGGCTCCAAATGGTCAATAACCATTTTGACTGCCTCGCGCACGTTTCTCAGCTTTGCACCTTTCATAGAACCGGAATGGTCAATGACCAGAGCGAAATTCAACGGCATGCGTACCTGTGCCATCATTTCTGTCGGCTTGGTCTCTAATAAGACGTATGCGATCTGGCTTCCGCCGGTAACCGGCATGAAATCTTTTCCCAGTTGGTGTGCCAGTGTTACCTCTCCGGGCATAATATGTCAACTCCTTTCGCACGCGGGGGTGAGCGTCACCTTTTTGCAAACAAGCTCGCGGAGGGACATGGCGACCGCAAAGGTCGCCACTACTCTATATGCTCCACCCGCCTCGTCACGCGTCTGGTAGTGGCAGCGGCTCTGCCCCAGCCATGTAAAAAATTGACGACCACCCCAACATGCTGGCTAGCTCTTAGTATATCATACGTTCTGTCTTGTGGCGGGGTTGTGTTTTTCATAAACTGTTTAGGTTAATCTACTTCTCATGTCTCTTTTGTCTTCTCTCGCGGTTCCTCTTATACTTTAGGTACTTACTGACAAGTTTGGATTTACTGTTTTTAGCATTCAGATCAAGAACATAGGGATGCCTGCACTCATGATCTTGCTGCTTCTCTCCTGGAAGCTTTAGAAAATGTAAACCATTTGCTATTCTGTCTCCGTCCTCTGTCCCTGCTACTGTGTAAATGCGATTGATTACTACTCCATGCTCAAGAAGTTCGATAAGATAAGCTAAAGCTGCGTGCAGTAGCCTACTTGCATAATATCTTTCAACTAGACCAGGCTTGGCGACTATCCCAATCACATAGCAGTCTTGAGAACCCGCTATGTATGGTTGGAAGTCCTCTGGCTTTAGCTGTGTTTCGTCAATCTCCAAGTTAAGAAGCATCTCCAGTGCATCATGCCTGAGAGGGCTTATAGTGATTCCTCCTACTACACTATTCGTCTCAGTATCCTTGAGTATATGTATTGCTTGTGGGTTATGAAGTAACCACTTCTGCTGTTCTTCTGGCATGATAAGTGTTTCTTCATGGAACACTAATCGGTCAACATCGTCTATGAGTTGTCTAAGTTCTTCAAGGTTTGGGACGATAAATGTTAGTCTCTCTGGCTCTTCCTCATATTCTGTAAGTATTTGTGCTTTCTCTTGTACCAACCTGTCAATCTCTTTCTTAGGATAGACAGCGTGTGTTCTTAAAGGCAAGATAATCTTGGGGATCCTTCCCTCACGGACGTACTGATGAAAAGTGCTTTTAGGCAGATCTAGCTTTTTCATTGCTTCTTCTGCTCTGTAGTATGCCTTCATGCGTTTTCCTTTCCCATGTCCGTACCATTATTCTAATCCTTTTAGCCCTTTCAGTCAAATAGTACTGCAATGAACGTGAGTAAATGAACCTATCTAGCCTATTCAGCCTTTTGGTATTGACAAATAAAGATCATCATGCTATGATAATTCCATACCTTTCAGCCTTTCTAGCCAGTTGGTTTAACAACTTAAGGCAGGTGAGGCAAGTAGACACGACAACAGTAGTCCCCTCAACCGAACGACGAAGGGACTACAGAGAAACCCGTAAAGTCACGTTCACCGTTCTGTACGGGGTCCATCCCTATACTAGGCACATGGACCCGCATCGTCAAGAAAGGCAAGCACTATGGCTGACAGCAGCCAACGCCCTATCCCCATCCCGATGGAAGACCCCATCATGCACACCGATGAACATCCTTTTTGTGCGTTTGACCCCTTCGATGACTGCCCCTGCCATGAGGATCCTACTCTGATTGGTGAGGTGAACCAGCAGGTCACCGATGGCTTGCTCACCCCTGATGAAGCGACCAGTATCGTGACTGGTCGCCAGTTCTAGCAAGGAGATCATCTATGTCTACACACACTCACCAGTACGTCGTTTCTCCCACTGAGCAAGCGCCCTGGATGCCCCTGGAAGGGCTGATTGAGCAGTGGGCAACCCTGGCGCACGAGGCCACGACTCCACAGATGAGGAAAGTCATCGGCTACGCCTTTGCAGCGCTGTCCTCTGAACAGGTAGCCTTGCAGTCCTACCACCTGGCAACCCAGTACGACCAGCGGCGTCACACGCTCTGCTGGTCTTCGCCCTTGGACGCCTACGCACCCGCACTTGGTGACCTGCACGAGGCTCTACGAGAGTGGATGAGTGTTGCCTATGCACTAGAGAGTGAAGCCCGTGCTCAGTCTGACCCCGCTTGTGCAAGCACGCTCTCTGCCTTGGTCATGGAAGCGCTCACCCACTGCCAACGTCTCTCGTGTATTGCGCACTGTGTGCGTACTGAGCAGCACGCCCGCTACCAAGAGAGCATCAAGCACCTACGGAAGGAGAGGTCATGAGTGAGCACAGCAGCATCGAATGGACCCATTCCACCTGGAACCCCGTCACGGGTTGTACCGAAGTCAGTGCAGGCTGTGACCATTGCTATGCCCGCACCTTTGCCGAGCGCTTCCGTGGCGTGAGTGGTCACCCCTACGCGCAGGGCTTTGACGTGACCCTCTGGCCCGAGCGCCTAGACACCCCCACCCGTTGGAAACGCCCACGCCTCATCTTTGTCAACTCCATGAGTGACCTCTTGCACAAGCAGGTTCCTGACGACTTCATCGTGCAGGTCTTTCACACGATGGCACGCCGTGCGCCCCAGCACACCTACCAAGTGCTCACTAAGCGCCCCTCGCGCCTGGTCCACACCACGCTCTTGGCACAGATCAAAGAGGCTATTGGTCCCTGGCCTGCCCACGTCTGGCTAGGCGTTTCCGTGGAGTGCCAGCAGTACACCTGGCGGGTGGACAAACTGCGTGCCACTCCTGCTCCCGTCAAGTTTATCAGTGCTGAACCTCTGCTTGGCCCCATCCAGTTCGATCTGGCTGGCATCGCCTGGCTGATTGCGGGGGCCGAAAGTGGGCATGGTGCCCGCCCGATGGAGGAGCAGTGGGTACGCAGCTTGCGTGACCAAGCGACTGCTGCACAGGTCGCCTTCTTCTACAAGCAGAACGCCTGCCGTGGCCGCAAAGTGCCCGTGCCCGTGCTGGATGGCAAGCGGTGGCAGCAGTTGCCTGTCGAGCGAACCGCACGCAGGAACTAGTCACCACAAGCAGGGGCCCACCAGGAATGGTCACGTAGAAAGGAAGCGCCATGACCAAAGAAGTCTGGTACTGCGAAGGTTGTCAGACCGTGGGATGTGCAGAGCTAGCACCACACACCGCTGTCTACACGGCCCTGTACGCCATCAGCAGGTCACACCGGAGCCTCTCCCCCACCTGTCCTGTTCCGGTCGAAGGGGTACGGGTGCTCAACACCGCCATTCTTGCCTCACGAGAGGCCCTAGAAGTTCACCTTCCCAGGTGGGTGGTATCCCCAGCAGCCCACTTCTTGGGGTTTGAGTAGAACACCTAGGAACAGGGTCTCTAGCTAGAGACCCTCTTGTCTTGCGCTGAAAGAGAGAAAGGACACAGCCATGAGAGAACAACGCGCATCCCATTACCAGCAGCAGTCTCGTCCCGCTCAGCAGGAGAGCGACGAGGACGAAGAGGACGACCGCCTCTATGAGACGCGCTTGCCCACCAGCACCCGCCGCTACCACACGACCAGTGACCAACGCACGGTCACGCGCCGCCCCCACTATGAGGTCGAAGTCCACCGGGGCTATACGATCCCCAGGCGTGCCAGTCAACAGTCGCCACCAGCAAGGCAGCAGGCCCCGCCACCAGAGACCAGCACGCACCCGCCACCGCAGGGCATGCATTGGGTGTTCTATCTCGGTGTCGCCATGCTGGTCATGCTGCTGGGCTGGTTCGTGCTGAGTGCGCTCCTCTCGTGGTGGCAAGTGACCCAGGATGATTGGCATTACGGACGCCCACGTACCTATCAAACGGACGCCCGTGTCGGGCACCATGATAATGTCACCCCCAGTCACTTCCTTGCCCTCAACCTGCACGGCCAGAGTGAAGTGATCGAGTTTCCAGGAGGCGACGCGACCCAGGCCAAGGTCTACCTCGGTCCGGTCTTGAGTGGCCCAGGAGCAGACTTGGTTCCAGTGACGGTGCGCTTCAAGGACGTCACGGGCGACGGCAAGCCCGATCTGGTGCTGCAGATGGGCGAGCAAAGCGTGGTCTTTGTCAATGACACCGTGGATGGGATCATGCAGTTCCGCCCCGCACGGGCAGGGGAAGCAAGCGGGCTGTAAAGGAAGTGCTGAGCACCACCTAGAGCACTATCCTAGGTGGTGCCTTGCAAGGAAAGGATACACACACGATGGACGAACATCTCCACGAGGAAATTAACGGCATTCTTACCCAACTGCACGAGCGCTATGAGCAGCAAGAGCACGCTGTACCGGAACAAGACGAAGTAGCTGATACCCCTGATGAGCAACCGTCTCTTCCCCCGAAGGTGTATGTCTATGTGCTGGATAGACCTCTGGAAGAGCACTTGGCTGAGCAAGACGAGATGGTGGAGAGTACGCCCACTGCTGAGCAAGCAGCGGATCCCGTGACGCAACCCCCAGTACGCAACAAGCGCAAGCCCCATGTGCTTCTGGTCGTAGGCTGCCTGGCCCTCGTCGGAGTACTGGCAGGGATGCTGGTTGCGCTCCTGCTGGTGCCACCTACGGCGACGATTACGCTGGTGCCCGTCTCCACCCCGATTAGCAGTACTCTGCTGGTCACCGTGGTGACAGGTACCCCAACGCTTGCACACCACGAGGTACAGGGACGGCTGCTGTCGTCACTGGTGATGAGTCAAGCCAGCACGGTGCCCACCACAGGCACAGGCACCCAACAGGCACGCGCTGCCCAAGGGATAATTACCTTCTACAATGCGGCCCTTACTGAGCAAGTCATCCCCGCAGGCACGCTCTTAACGGGTACCGATGGGGTCGAAGTGGTGACTGAGCAAGAGGCAGCTATTCCAGCAGGGTCACTCTCCACGAACGGACAGGCAACTGTGCCTGCCCATGCCACGGAAAGTGGCCCCACAGGCAACATCAAGGCAGGAGATCTCTATGGCCCCTGTTGTCGGGCCAATGTGTTTGTACAGAATAGCGCCGCCTTTACCGGAGGACAAGACGCCCGCACGTTCCCGATGGTCACCCAGCAAGATCTTGACCAAGCCGCAACCACGCTCAAGGCAGCACTTGCCAGTAGCGTGCAGGCTGCTGTGCAAGCACAGGTGCATCCAGGCGAACACGTGATTAGCCCGCTGCCCTGTACGCCTATGGTCACTCCCGATCATCGAGCAGGAGCGGAAGCAAGCCAAGTGACGGTGACCGTGAGCGAGTCCTGTACCGCAGAAACCTATGATGCTGCTGCCATCCAGACACTACTCACACAGAGCACCACTCAACAGGCTACTACGCAATTGGGAGCAGGCTACGCGCTCACAGGAGAGCTAGAGACCTCCATTCTGCATAGCAGCATACAGGATGCACAGCGCGGGGTCGTCACTTTAGAGGTGAAGGGAGCAGGGCTGTGGAGCTATCAGTTCACGAATGCACAACTCGACCAGATGAAACAGGCCATTGCAGGCACAAGTAAAGCCGAGGCGACCGCGCTCTTGCTGCACACCCCAGGTGTACGTAGCGTCTCGGTGAGTCTAGCTGGCACGAGCGTGCTTCCTCGTGCTCTTGATGCATTGCGGGTGGTCGTCGTCTATGGGGTCTAGGCACCAGGATACACTGCGCCATGACCGTTCATGAAACCAACGAGGAGTGAAGAGCGATGAAGCAGCGGAAGAGCAAAGAGCAGATTACCAGAGCACTTACCCATATCCAGCTTAAAGAGACCAATGGGGGTAAGTTAGCTGTGCTAGATGAAGTAGCGAGCGTCTATCTACCCCTGTGCCAGCAGTATGTAACCCTCTTTTGCATCGATGAGCAGCCCGATATGTTTCGTGTCCCTTGCTTTGACACACCCTTATCCGAGCGCTGGCAGCGGGTCGCTATCCAGCAAGCAGCAGGTATCGCCCAGTCTTGGCGCACCAATCGAGAGCACGCGTACCAGAGCTATCTGCAAGAACACCGAGCCTATCACGAGCGACAGGCAGCAGGCACGCTGCACAGAGCAACCAAGGAGCCACAGTGGCAGGAATGGAGCGTGCCCGTGCTACGCCAGATGTGCATCCAGGCGAATGCCAATGTGGCCCTACTTGAAGTCGCAGAGGATTCCACCTTTGACTACTGGCTCAAAATGAGCACCCTACAGAAGAGGCAACCTATTCGTGTCCCAGTCAAGTTGGCAGCCTATCATACAGAGCAACTGACCGACCCCAAGACGGGCAAGAGGAAAGCCCTCAACAGCAGTGTGACCCTTAACAAGCGTGAGGGTGCCTGGTGGCTCACGCTCTCCTATGACGAGGTGGTGGCAGTACAGACCCCACCTGACGCCCCAGTGATTGGCATCGATGTGGGCATTGCCAATTTCTTGACCACCGATGACGGCAAGCATTACGGCACGTTCCACGGCAAGCTGCGTGCGCGGCACAAGCGAGACCGCGCCAAGCGCCGCAGGAAGGCCAAGCTGCGGGCGTGCCTGAAGAAAAAGGGGGTCAAGAAGCTGCCTTCGACCAGCAGTCGCACGGGGCAGCGGTTAAGACGGCATGTGAAACAATCTATCAACCGTGCCGTGAATGAGTGTTTTACCGACAAGGAGCATGCAGGCGTGCAGTTTGCCTATGAGCAGTTGTCGATAGCCACCATGAAGTTCAAGGCACGGGCACAAAATGCGTATCTGCGAGCATCGAACTTAGCCCATATCCCACAGCAGATTGCTTGGAATGCGGCCAAGCGTGGGAGGCGTGCTACCAGAGTACCCAGCGCGTATTCCTCGCAGCAGTGCAGTGTGTGTGGGTATACAGACAAGAAGAATAGACCGAGCCAACAAACGTTTTGTTGTCAGGTCTGTGGGTACGAGACCCATGCGGATGTAAATGCAGCCAAGAACCTGGCAGCACGCGTAGGGGATAGCGAACTCTACGCATGCCAGGACAAGCACGCCATCAAAGCCCTGCTCATGGAGCGTCATGAGGCATGGACACAGCACCAAGGTAAGCAGGACATTGGTCCGACGAAGTGCCAAGGGATAGCCTCAGTGTCTTCGACGTGAAAAGGATGTGCTATACTTTTCTTTGATAGGGCACCCGTAGTGTGTCCTCCCGCCTAGTCGGTTGTTTCGTAAACGGGCGTAGGTGAAGGTTCAGCAATGAAGATGAATGTCTCCGTTGTTGGCAACTATATCATACTGATTAATGTACCATGACCACGATGGCGCTGACGTTGTCCTCGCCGCCGTTCTTATTGGCGGCCTCGATCAATTGTGTGCAAGCACTGTATGGATCAGGTGCATGGGTGAGAAGCTCTGTAATCTGTGGATCACGCACCATTTCCCACAGACCGTCAGAACAACTGAGCAGAATATCAGCGGGAAGAATCTGCTGTTTAAAGATGTCTACCTGCAGATTCAGCTTATCACCGAGGCTGCGGAAAATTTGACTACGCTGGGGATGGGTGTATACGTCGTCGGGTTCAATGAGGCCACCTGCGACCATTTGACTGACTAGAGAGTGATCGTTGGTGAGCCGATACAGTTTACCATCCCGTAACATATACGTACGGCTGTCGCCAACGTTGAGGATGTAGGCATGATCCTCAACCACCATAAAGCCAGTGATGGTCGAACCCATGTCGGTCTTGTCACGCTGGTTCGTGTGATAGAGAGCTGCGTTTGCATCCTCCACTGCTCCTTCCAGCAGGGTTACGAGACCGTCTTCGACCATCGGTTTGGCTGACTCACCCGCTTGCTCGTGGGCGAGTGGGTCCAGGAGCACTTGGCGCACCAGACGTTCGGCTATCGTGTTGATGGCCATACGGCTAGCCTGCTGGCCATTGTCGTGTCCGCCTAGACCATCTGCCACGATAAACACCCCCACAGCAGTGGAGAGCGATTCATGGACACGTTGTAACTGCAAGACGAGAGTGCTGTCCTCATTCGGTTCGCTGCGCCGTACATCACCTGCATCTGACGCACTGGCAGCAAGCAAACAGACACCAGTAGGAAATGATGAGATTATTGTCTGTGGCTGCTCAATCATATAGGTCTGTCCTTGCTCTACAAAGGTGTCGACGATAGCTCCCTGCAACACGTCGGCTTCCTTGTTCTGTTCCTGCGTTGCGGGATACTCATGCATGATATAGGAAGCATGTACTAGCTCTGCACCGCAGTTGATGCAGAACTGGTCACCTTCAGTATTTTCTTCGGAGCCACAATTCCAACAGTACTTGTAGCTTTGGTGGTCGGTTACCTGGTATGTATGCTCTTGCTGCGCTGTGCTTAAAACTTGCACGACCTCGAAGCGCCCAGCAAGGGTCATACCGATAGCTAGAACGGGAAAGCTCTCGTTTGAGTCAACCGGAGTCTGCCGGTCGACAGCCTCCGTTGTCTCTTCTTTGATTATTGTGGGCAAGCTTTCGGCAGTCGCTGAGGTTTCCTCACTTTGTTCCGTTGCACTCACCACGGCGGGTGACGCTGCAGCCTCATCCGGTGGTAACAGTAGGGTCGGAGCATCCGCAACGTCCATAACATCGTGTGTATTGCTCGTCTTTTGCTTCTGTTCCCGTTCTTGCTGCCAGCGGCGCGCTTGATAAGCCATCATTTCTTGTGGCGAAAGAATTTGCGTAGGTGCATAGCTAATGTCGTCTACCTCACTCAGTATCTCTGGCGACTGCCGGTGTAGTAGCGGGGATTGGGCATCCGCAACGGGCTGCTCTGCGGTTTGCAGCATATCTAGTGGCTGTACCTGCTGGGTTTCGCTAGATGATTGTGTAGATGCATCCCCTGTAAAGGGGGCAGGTTGCGTAATGTGGCCTACTGCGGCAACCTGCGCGTCCGCCAAAGATGCTCCCTCAGTGAGAGGGGAGCGACAGTTCTTACAGAACTTAGCGTTCTCACGATTTGGTGTATTACATACCGGACAGAGCATTACTACCTTCCTTTTATTGAAGCTTCTCAGAGCTGTTTTTGCAGACGGATGGCTTCGACGTTGTTGGGATCACGTTGTAGTGTCTCTTTGACCATCTGCCGAGCCTCTTGCTTTTTGTTTATC